>DASWRC010000291.1:0-6027 GCA_036403375.1 Pyrinomonadaceae bacterium | reverse complement strand
GGCAATTCCAATAATTGCTAAAATTAACGGCTTGGCGGCGCTCTTTCGCGGCGGTTCGGATTGGACAAAATTGCCTTGTCCTCCCGTCTGCCAGGGCTGCTGCGGCGCGGTATTCTGCATTCCGGGCTGCGAATTGAGCGGCGCGACCGAATAGCTCTGCTGCATTTGCGGCTGCGACATTTGCGAAACCTGCTGCGGTACGGTCTGCAAAACGGGCATCGTGTCCGCCGGACGCGGAATACCGCCCGCGTCTTCCGTTAATTTAATGGCGATTTGCTGCGGCTTGCCGTCGAAAACGACTTCGCTTTCCCAATCCTGAAAGCCGTCGTGCGAGATACGGACGCGGTGATTGCCGCTCTGCACGCCTGCGAGCAGCAGCCAGCCGTCGTTTTGCGTCTCGCCGACCGCGATGTTATCGACAAACACGCGCGAATGCGGCGGATTCGTCAAAATTCCGAACTGAGCCGACGGCAGCGACGAATTGGTCGAATAACCGATTGAAGCAACATTCTGCTTAGCGGTTTGCACCGCTTTGTTCAATTCTTCGACGAGCTGTTCGCAGTTTTGCGTGCGGGTTTCGCGACTTTTTTCGAGCGTGTGGCGCACGGCATACTCAATCTGCGGCGCGATTTTGACATTTATATCGGCAAACGCCGGCGGTGCGTCCGAGAGATGTTTTTTCATAATCGCCGGAATCGAAGAACCTTTGAACGGCACGTCACCGGCGAGCATCTGGTAAAGCATCACGCCCAGAGAATAAATATCGGCGCGCATATCCGGCTCTTCGTCAGCCCATTGTTCGGGCGCCATGTAATAGGGCGAACCCATAAGCCCGGTCGTCTGCGCCTGGATAAACGATCCCAAAAGTTCGCCGGATTTGATTTTCGCGAGCCCGAAATCGAGAATCTTGACCGCTTCCGCCATCGATTTTTTGCCCGTGCAAATCATGATGTTGAGCGGTTTCAAATCGCGGTGAACGATTCCCTGATGATGCGCCGCGCCGACGCCCGCACAAATCGCAGTCATCAATTCCAGCGCCCGTTCGGGCGATAATCTGCCTTCGCGCGTCAAAAGGTCGTGGAGCGACTCGCCTTCGACATATTCCATCACGAGAAACGGCATTTTGCCGCTGACCACGCCGTAATCGGAAACCCCGACGACGTTTTGATGGCGAATCGCGGCGGCAGCGAGCGCTTCCTGCCGAAAACGCGTGACGAGCTGCGGGTCGTTGCCGACCAAATCGGGCAGGATGACCTTAATCGCGTGCGACGTTTTCAGGTAGGCGTGGCGCGCTTTGTAAACGACGCCCATACCGCCTTGCCCGATTCGTTTTTCCAAATGATATTTTCCTTCGAGAACCGGTTCGCCGCTGATGGACTGGACGGTCGGCATCCCATCGTCAGGACAGGTATTAACCTCATCGGCGTAACATCTTTTACAAATTTGACACTCTTTCATCTTTATTTTCGGATACGGCGAAAACTATTATTTTGTTCTTTTTGTCTACGAATAATTTCGGACGGCATTTTACTACAAATTTCTTACACTTGATTTTAGTTCGTTTATGAATCTCAATCAAGGTAAAAACGCGAAACGCGGATTAAGCCCGAAAGCCGTCCGCGTTCCATTTTTTATATTTTTTTAAATTTTACCAGCGAGCCGAAACCGTCATCGTGTAACGCGTTCTGCCGTCGCCCTGATTGACCAGCGTAATCCACTGGTCGCCGGTATCGTCCGAAGTGTATTCGAGATATTCGTCGCCGTAATCAATATGACCGTGAACATCGTCGGCGTCGATTTGAATGCTTCCGTTGTCCGAGGTGATGCTGATTGTGATGGCTTGTCCGTCCGCAACGCGCATCGCATATTTGCGCGACGCGCCGCCCGTAAGCACGCCCGAAATGGTCGCCGAGCTGCGACCGCGCGCGAAACTGATGCGCGTCTGCGCCATCGAATCGGTTGTTAAACTCGCTAAAATTAAAGCTATTGATAAAAGTTTGATTGCAAAAAGTCTTTTCATTTCTCTTCTTCTCTCCAAATTCTGCTGAACTAAATCTTTAAGTTCCGAGAGAAGACGCCGCGCGGTTTTCTTTTTGCAGACAATTCGAGATTAAAAAATGCGCGCCGGAAAATTAATTTCGGCGCGCATTTTCCACATCTATTTGTATTTTTTTTATTGCCGCTATTTCACGACAATGTTCACCAGCCGCTTCGGTACGACGATGATTTTGACAATCTGCCTGCCGTCCGTATGCTCCGCGACTTTCGCGTCGGCGAGCGCCAGTTTCTCCAAATCCTCGTTTGAAGCATCGGGCGAAGCCGGCACGCGCGAGCGCAGCTTGCCGTTGATTTGCACCGGAATCTCGATTTCGTCGGCGCGTGCCAATTCCTCTCGATATTGAGGAAAACGCGCGCCGTTCGCCAGGATGCCGTCCGTGTTGCCGACAATTTGCGAATACAATTCTTCCGCCGTATGCGGCGCAAACGGCGCGAGCATCAAAACGAGCGCTTCAACCGTTTCGCGAATCGCAAAAACGTCCGCTTCCGATGCCGTTTCAGGTTCGACCCGAAAATCGTACAACGCGTTCGAGAGTTCCATCAGCGCCGCGACCGGCGTATTAAACTGCAAAGCTTCGAAATTTTCACCGATGCGCTTAATCGTCTGGTGCGTCTTCTGCCGCAGCTTGCGGGCGTCCGCCGAAAACTCCGTCGGTTCCGGCTGACCGCTGACCACTGACCACTGACCACTGTTCTGCCATTTATAAACAAACCGCCAAACGCGCTGCAAAAATCGGGTAGCGCCTTCAATTCCCGCCTCGTTCCAGACAAGCTCGTTTTCGACCGGCGCGGCAAACAGAACGAACAAACGCGCCGCGTCGGCGCCGTAGATTTCGACCATTTCATCCGGGTCAACGCCGTTGCCTTTCGATTTCGACATGCGCTCGATTGCGGTTTGCAGTTCTTTCCCGTCCGCCGATTTGGCGGCAACGATTTTGCCCTTCGCGTCGCGCTCGACCGTCACCGAATCGGGCGGATAATAGATGCGTTTGCCTTTCGATTCCGGGTCTTCCTCGTTCGGAATCACGTCGAAAAACGTTTCGCCGATAACCATCCCCTGCGTCAACAAACGTTTGACCGGCTCGTCAAAATTGACCAAACCGATGTCGCGCATCACTTTCGTCCAGAAACGCGTGTAAATCAAATGCATCACGGCGTGGTCGTCGCCGCCGATGTACTGGTCAACCGGTGTCCAATACGCCGCGATTTCGGGCGCAAAAGGCATTTCCGAATTTTTATTGTCCAGATAGCGAAAATAATACCAGCACGAATCGACAAACGTATCCATCGTGTCGGTTTCGCGATGCGCCGCCGCGCCGCAGTTCGGGCAATTCGTGTTGACGAACTCGGGAACTCTGGCGAGCGGCGATTCGCCCGTGCCGGTAATCGCGATGTTTTCCGGCAATCTTACGGGCAGATTCTCGTATTTTTCCGGTACGATGCCGCACGCTTCGCAATAGACAATCGGAATCGGCGAACCCCAGAAACGCTGGCGCGAAATCCCCCAATCACGCAGGCGATAGGTCGTCGCGCCCGTCCCGAAACCGTGTTTTTCGGCAAACTCGGTCATTTCTTTTTTTGCCTGCTCGCTCTGTCTGCCGTTCCAGAAATCGGAATGCACCAGCACGCCGTATTCGGTAAACGCCTCTTCCAAAGCAAGCGCCTGCATCTGTTGATGCTCGTGCGCGAGATGCGGTTCCGAGATAACCTGCCGAACCGGCAGATTGTATTTTTTTGCGAATTCAAAATCGCGCGCGTCGTGCGCCGGAACGCTCATCACCGCCCCCGTGCCGTATTCGATCATCACGTAATTGCCGACCCAGACCGGCAATTCTTCACCGGAAAACGGATTGACGGCTTTCATGCCGGTATCGACGCCCGTCTTTTCAATCTCGGCTTCGTGGTCGGTAACTTTCAGCTTTTCGACTTTGATTTTTGCAATCACCGCTTTGGTTTCATCCGAAAAGCTTTCGGCATTATGCTCGACAATCGGGTGTTCAGCCGCGACGACAATCGCGTTCGCGCCGTAAATCGTATCAATCCGGGTCGTAAAAACACGGATTTTTTCGTCCGTGTCTTTTACCTGAAAATCGACGAACGCGCCTTCCGAGCGTCCAATCCAATCGCGCTGTCGTTTCAGGACTTTCTCCGCCCAGCCGGCTTCGATTTCCGCCATATCGTCAAGCAGTTGGTCGGCGTAAGCGGTCGTTTTCAAAAACCACTGTTCCAAATCGCGCTTCGTCACCGGATGCCCGCAGCGCCAGCAAATCCCGCCCGACGCCTGTTCATTCGAGAGAACCGCCTGGTCATGTTCGCACCAGTTGACCTGCGTTTTCTTCTTGTAAGCCAAACCCAGCTCGTACATTTTGAGGAAAAACCACTGGTCGAACTTGTAATATTCGGGACGATGCGCCGCCATCTCGCGCCGCCAATCGTAGCTCAAGCCCAGCCGCTGCAATTGCCCGCGCATATGATTGATGTTACTTTCGGTCCAATCGCGCGGATTGACGCCGCGCTTGATCGCCGCATCTTCCGCCGGCTGCCCAAAACTGTCCCAGCCAATCGGATGCAGCACGTTAAAACCTTTGAGGCGCTTGTACCACGCCAGCGCGTCGCCGACCGAATAATTCCGCACGTGTCCCATGTGCAGATTGCCCGACGGGTACGGCAGCATCTCCAATTGATAAAACTTCGGGCGTTGGTTGTCGATTTCCGCCTCAAACGCGCCCGATTCGCGCCATTTGTTTTGCCATTTATCTTCTATCTTCTTCGCAAAATATTTCTCGTCCATAAAATTAGTCCACAGTCCAAAGCCTTCTGTTTTGAACAAAAAAAGTTAAGTTTAGCGAATAAACATAAATCTATCCACCTTAACTCGTAACTCGTAATTCGTAATTTGTAATTGGAAAACGGTGTGCGCCGCGTCGCCGAAAAAAATCTTTGGCGAGCGGCTATCTAAGGGCGAGATTGTTCTGGTAACAAATCATATTGGGATTTTATACAAAATGTTCTATTCTGTCCAATAAAAATTATGGAACGCAAAATTTCTTCATCCTTCACAGAATTTTATAAGGTTTACAGTATTCTGTGCGTTTTAATGATTCCCGCTTTCTTCGCGATGGGTTTCTTTAGTCTTTTAAATTTTCCGTTTTCGCTCTTTATGCTTCTGATTTTCGCCCTGAACCTATTTCTCGTCTATGATTTTTGGCGCATGAAGGAAGTCGAAATCGTGGACGCGGGCTTGATTATCACGGACAGATTTTTCTTCACGCAAAAATCCATCTTCGTTCCTTTCGACAAAATCGAAACCGCTAACAACAAACTCTGGTGGCTCGGCAATAAGCGGCGAACGACCATTAAATTCACTGAACCGAACGAATTCGGCAGTGAAATTTGTTTTATCAGCAAAGGATTTACACGCTTTAAGCAAGCGGAAATCATCGAAGAATTAAACCGCGCCGTTATCCGCAACAAAACCGAGGAGCGAAGCAAAGCCGCATTTCACCAATTAAACAACTAATTTTGCCGAAAAATAAATCTTGTGATATTCTGATAAAACCTTAAAAAGGTTGGGAGTTTTACAAATTTTAAGTTTAATAATGAACAAAAAAATTACACCGACGGTCAAAACTTAAAAAATTAGTTTACGCTTGACCGTCTGCCCCGAACAAAAGGAGGAACAAGGAGATGGTCAGCCGAAAAAATAGAAATGTCGCCAGCGAAATTAACAAGTTAAACGAACACGAAGCTTCCGCCGTACCAGAATACATTTCCGAAATTCTTCAAACCCGTAATCCCAAACCAATCGAAAATTTACAGAGCGACGATTTAATCGTCACCTTGTCGGACGCTTATGAAAACAAGCGCGCACGGCAGGTTTTTGAATGGGAACGGGTGCGGCGTCAAAATTCGATACAGCGCGCGGCGTGAGCAATTCAATTACGAATTACGAATTACGAATTACGAATT
>DASWRC010000290.1:0-17376 GCA_036403375.1 Pyrinomonadaceae bacterium | reverse complement strand
CGCTCAGCGGCGGGCACGGGCATTCGGACGCGCTCGCCATCGAAATGGCGACGGGCGGCAAAACGCTGCTCGTCGATTCGGGAACTTACACGTATCACGAATCGGCGGAAATGCGCGATTTTTTCCGTACTACAATCGCCCACAATACTTTGATGATTGACGAAAAATCGCAGAGCGAGCCGGGCGGAAAGTTCGGCTGGAAAACGCGTGCCGAAGTAAAAGTGGAATCAATCCTGAGCGAAGACCGGTTCGATTTTTTCGAAGCTTCGCACGATGGCTACACGCGGCTCGAAAATGCGGCGACGCACCGCCGCAGCATTCTTTTTCTCAAAAACGATTACTGGATTATGCGCGATTTTGCCGCGACGCACGGCAGCCACGACTACGCGCTCAATTTTCATTTTAATAAAGGGACGAACCCGTTGATTGAATCGGCGGAAAGCGGCATTCTATGCGTCGGCGAAACGCCGGCGAGCGGCGACGGCTGGCGAATGTTTACGTTCGGCGACAACGGCGGCTGGCAGCGCAAAGAAAGCTGGATTTCCGACAATTACGGCAGAAAAACAAACGCGCCGTTCTTAAGATTCGTTTCAAAAGGCACGGGGGCACAGGAATTTTTCACATTCTTTCTGCCGTCCGCGGCGATTTACGACAAACCGGAAATCTTTGAAACGAGCCTCGCCGACGGTCGCGCGTTTGTCATAAAATACCGCGCTTACACGGATTTATTCGTTTTCTCGGACGCGGGCGAACAGATTGTCCGCACTGAGATTTTTAACACGAATTTCCGCTTTTTCTGGGCGCGTCTCGCCGCCGGTGAAAGCGTGCCGGATGAATTCGTGATGGTTGGCGGCAAGCATTTTTCGCTCGGCGCGCGCGCGATTATCAATTACCCGAACGAGCTGAAATTCGCGGTCGCGCGACGACTCGGAAACCGGCTGAACGTCCGCACGAGCGAAAACATCTTCAGCGTTTCTCTTTCGCCGAAAAATTCCGCCAACTAAATTCTGAAAAATAGTTTAGAATCGTAATTCAGAGTTGAGAGTTGAGAGTTGAGAGTTCGGAGTTAAAAACGCCGGCTCTCAACTCTCAACTCTCAACTCTCAACTCTCAACTCTTATGAACGTACTTCAATTTATCGGCAGTTTTTATCAGGGCGGCTCGGAGCGGCAAGCCGTGCAGCTCGCGCTTCTTTTGCAGGCGGAAGGCTCGTTTAACGTCCGTGTCGCAACGCTCGAAAACGCCGGCGTTTTGCGCGCGGAAGTTGAGAAACGCGGATTCGCGGAAATTCCCGAGTTCCGTCTGACCTCATTTTACGATGCGAATTTTGTCAAACAATTGATGCGCGCGGCGCGTTTCATGCGCGAGAACAAAATCGAAATCATTCACACGCACGATTTTTACACGAACATTTTCGGAATGTTGTCGGCGCAGCTCGCCAGTGTTCCGTTGGCGATTGCTTCAAAGCGCGAGACGGGCGGAATGCGTTCGAGATGGCAAACGAGATTCGAAAAATTCGCGTTCCGGCAGGCGAACGCAATCGTCGCGAATTCGGAAGCCGTAAAAAATTATCTGATTACGGAAGGCGTCCCGGGCGCGAAAATCAAAGTCGTTTACAACGGTTTGGATTTGGAAAGATTGACGCCCGAAATTACGGACAGAAAAAAGATTTGCGACGAATTGGGTTTGCCCGCCGGTGAGAATATAAAATTTATCACGCTCGTTGCAAACCTCAGGCACACGGTCAAAAATCAGCCGATGTTTCTGCGCGCGGCACAAAAAGTTTTAGAAAAATTCCCCGCCGCGCATTTTGTCCTGGCGGGCGAAGGCGAGCTGCGCGCCGGGTTGGAGAATCTGGCAAAGGAATTAAAAATCGCGGAAAATACGCATTTTACCGGGCGCTGCGAAAAAGTGCCGGAATTACTTTCAATAAGTTTCGCCGGCGTTTTGACTTCGTTTAATGAAGGATTTTCCAACGCGATTTTAGAATATATGGCAGCCCGCCTGCCGGTTGTCGCGACCCGCGCCGGCGGCGCGAGCGAAGCGATTACAGAAAACGAAACCGGCTTTCTGGTCGAATCGGACGATGCGGAAATGTTGGCAAATTACTTGATTGAACTTTTGCGGGACGAGGCAAAAGCCCGGAAATTCGGCGCGCGCGGCAGAGAAATCGTCGAAGAAAAATTCTCGTGCGCGGCACAGCTCGAAAAAACTTTGCGGCTTTACGGAAAAGTTTAGAGTTTGCGTGTTTAATTGATTTTGCCGGATGAGCGATAAAACCTCAAAAAAAATAAAAGTTTTGATTGTCGCGACCTCGATGCGCGTCATCGGCGGGCAGTCGATTCAGGCAAAACGTCTGACGGACGCGTTTGAATCGGACGCGGCGGTCGAACTCGAATTTCTGCCGAACAATCCCGAAACCGCGTTTCAAAATATCAAATATCTGCGTACCGTTTTCGCCTCGCTCAAATTCTGGCGGCTGCTTCTGGCAAATGTTCGCCGGTCGGACATCGTGCAGGTTTTTTCGTCCGCGACGACCGGTTATATCATCGCGACCTTGCCGCCGCTCGTCGCGGCAAAGATTTTCGGGCGCAAAGTGATTCTGAATTATCACAGCGGCGAGCTTGAACATCATATCGAGAATTGGAAAAGAAGCGCGCTGCCGACGATGCGAAAATTTGATGAAATTGTTGTGCCGTCACGGTTTCTGGTCGATGTTTTTGCGAAATACGGGTTGCGGGCGACGGCGATTTTTAATTTCGTGGACGATTCGCATTTTAAGTTTCGCGCGCGCGCGGCGTTTCGTCCCGTTTTTCTTTCAAACCGCAATTTTGAAGCGCATTACAATGTGGCGGACGTTTTGCGCGCCTTTCAAACGGTTCAAAAACGCTTTCCGGACGCCGCGCTCGTCGTCGCCGGATTCGGCACCGAAGAATCGCGGCTGAAGCGTCTGGCGGCAGATTTGAAGCTTGAACGAGTCGAATTTGTCGGCAAAATATCGAACGACGAAATGGCGCGGCTTTATGAAAAAGCGGACGTCTATCTGAATTCTTCGCTGGTCGATAATATGCCGCTCTCGATAATCGAAGCTTTTTCGTGCGGGCTGCCGGTCGTTTCTTACGCGACGGGCGGCATTCCTTATCTGGTCGAAAACGAAAAGACCGGTTTATTAGTCGCGCCGGGCGATTTTGATGCGCTTGCTCAAGCGGCGATTTTTTTGCTTGAAAATCAGGAGTCGGCGAAAAAAATTGTCGCCAAAGCGCGCGCCGAAGTTGTAAAATACAGTTGGGAAAACGTTCGGACAGACTGGCTCGAACTTTACGCCCGGCTCGCCAAATAACCAAAAGACTCAAGTTCTGAATATGTGTGGAATCAACGGAATAGCTTTTTCGCAAAAATCGAAACGCTCGGTTGACCGGCGGGTTTTAGAAAAAATGCGCGACGTGCAGTTTCATCGCGGACCGGACGACGGCGGAATTTTTATCGACGAAAATATCGGTCTCGGACACCGGCGTCTTTCAATCGTTGACGTCGCGCACGGCGCGCAGCCGATGTTTAATGAAGACCACTCGCTCGCGATAGTTTACAACGGCGAAATCTATAATCACGCCGATTACCGCGAAGAACTGGAAGCCAAAGGTCATGTTTACCGGACGCACTGCGACACCGAAACAATTCTGCATCTTTACGAAGAATACGGCACGCGAGCGCCCGAGAAGCTTCGCGGAATGTTCGCGTTCGCGATTTGGGACAAACGCGAAAAGACGCTTTTTATCGCCCGCGACCGTTTGGGCGTCAAGCCGCTTTATTACGTTCACGACCGGGAAGGAAACCTGTTTTTCGGCTCGGAAATCAAGACGCTTCTCGAAGCCAACGCAATAAAGCCGGAGATAAATTACAACGCGCTGCCCGACCAGCTCGCCAATCACGGCACGTCGCAGGGCGAAACGCTTTTCAAAAACGTCAAGCGCCTTTTGCCCGGACACATTTTGCTCTGGCAAGACGGGCGGCTGAAAATCGAAGAATTCTGGGACGTTAAATTCGAGCCGAAACACGCGGCGCGGAGCGATCAGGATTACATCGACGAGTGGCGCGAGATGTTTGAGCATTCCGTTCGATTGCGCCTGATGGCGGACGTTCCGCTCGGAATGTTTCTTTCGGGCGGGATTGATTCATCGGCGATTTGCGCGGTGATGTCGGAAATGACGGATGCTCCCGTCAAGACTTTTTCCGTCGGCTTCAAAGAGCGCGAGGCAAACGAATTTGAATACGCGCGTCTGGTCGCCCAAAAATATAAAACCGAGCATCACGAAATAACCATCACGCCCGAACAGTTTTTCGCCGAATTGCCGAATCTGGTCTGGCACGAAGACGAACCGCTCGGTTTTATCGCGTCCGTGCCGCTTTATTTTGTTTCAAGGCTGGCGCAGCGGCACGTCAAAGTCGTTTTGACGGGCGAAGGCTCGGACGAAATCCTCGCCGGTTACGGGCGTTATGCAAAAGCCGTTTCGCTGCTGCAAATGGGCGAAAAATACGAGAGCCTGACGCCGGGCTTTGTGCGCGAAATCGTGAGAACGGGGGTCGCCGCTCTGGGCGGAAAGCTGAGCCGGACGTTTTTAACGCGCGAATCCGATATCGAAAATCTTTTCCTCGATAATTTCGCGGTTTTTTCCAAGCGCCAGCAGGCGAAGCTTTTTTCAGGCGAAACAAGAGCGCGAATCGCCGAAGAGAATCCGTATTTTTATCAGAACGAATGGCTCGCCAAGACGGACGCGATAGAAGTTCTGGACAAACTGCTGTATGTTGACACGAAAACTTACCTGCACGAGCTTTTAATGAAGCAGGACCAGATGTCGATGGCGGCTTCGATTGAATCGCGCGTGCCGTTTCTCGACCACAAGCTCGTCGAATTGACGGCGCAGATGCCCGTGAAAATGAAGCTTCGCGGGAAAGAGACAAAATTCCTGCTGCGCGAAGCGATGAAGGGAATTTTGCCCGCCGAAATTCTCACGCGCTCGAAAATGGGTTTTCCCGTGCCGGTCGGAAACTGGTTTAGAAACGAATTTCGGCATATTGTCGATGAATATATTTTGAGCGAAAGAAGTTTGGCGCGCGGAATTTTCCACGCCGATTTTGTCCGCGAATTGGTCGCGCGGCACAACGCGGGCGAAAATCACGACGAAAGATTATGGTTTCTCGTCAATTTTGAAATCTGGCAGCGCCGCTTTTTAGACGGCGAAACGACGGAAAAAAGGAAAGTCGAATTTGAAGAAGCGGTTTTAGTTTAAGAAATTATGTTGATTGGCGAGATTGAACAGAAAACAAGGGAAACGACTTCAGATGTTTTGCGCGGGCGCGATATTCTGTGTTTTTCGCATGATTGGACGGGCGACCCGTTGTCGAAAACTCATTTGATGCGCGTGCTTGCGCGCGACAACCGGATTTTGTGGATTAACGCGATTGCCAACCGGATGCCGACCGCTTCTTCGAAGGATTTATCGCGCATTTACAAGAAATTAAAAAGTTTTACCGAGCCGATGCGCGAGGTTGAAAAGAATATTTTCGTCATGAATCCGTTCGCGATTCCGGCTTACGGCAGCCGGTTGATGGTTGCTCTTAATCAGAAGTTTTTGATTCGCCAGGTGAAAAGCGCGATGCGAAAACTCGGCATGAAAGACGCGTTAAATATGGTTTTCAATCCGGCTGCCGGGATGATTGCCGGGCGGCTGGGCGAATCCGGGCTGGTTTATTACTGCGTTGACGAATACACGGCTTTTACGGGCGTTTCGAGCGGTTTGAAGGAGATTGAGGAAGATTTGTTTCGCCGGGCGGATTTGGTCGTCGTGTCGGCTGAGCCTTTGCTCGAATCGAAGAAGAAATTCAACCCGAAAACGTTTCTGATTCGTCACGGCGTCGATTTTAACCATTTTAGAAAAGCGCTCGACGAGGCGACCGAAATTCCCGGCGAGATTAAAGATTTACCAAAGCCGATTATCGGTTTTCACGGTCTGCTGGCGGATTGGGTCGATTTCGAGTTGATTAAAAAAATTGCCGAACACTTCAAAAACGGCTCGGTCGTGCTAATCGGAAAAATCACGTTCGACGCGGAAAAGAAAGTTAAAATTTTAGACAATGTTCCGAACATTCATTTCCTCGGGCGCAAGCCTTATGAAGAATTGCCGAGCTATTGCAAAGGCTTCGACGCGGCGCTCAACCCGTTTGTGATGAACGAGCTGACGCGCAACGTCAACCCGCTCAAAGTGCGCGAATATTTAGCCGCCGGGCTGCAGGTCGTTTCGACCGACATTCCCGAAGTGCGTGTTTTGGAAGATTGTGCGACAGCGGCGAACCACGCGGATTTTATCGCGAAAATCGAGGAGATTTTACAGAATCCGAAACCGCGCACGGCAGTTTCCGATGCAATCCGGCACGAAAGCTGGGACGCGAAAGTCGAGGAGCTGCGCGCCGTGATGCGGAAAGAGAGAAAGACGGATGTGGAGAAAAGGGGATGAGCCGAATCTTCAAAATTTTGACGGGATTTCTTCTTCTCTTAATTATCTGGGCGACGGGCGCCCCTTTTTTGGCGAAAAATTTGATTATCGAAAAGCCGCTCGAAAAAGCGGATGCGATTGTGGTTCTCGCCGGCGCGCACACTTATGTCGAGCGCACACAGAAAGCGGCGGAGCTTTTCCGAACGGGCGCGGCACCGAAAATCTATTTAACCGACGACGGCGAGCAAGCCGGCTGGTCGAGCGCCGAGCAGCGCAATCCGCTATTTGTCGAGCTGGCGCGCAATTCGCTGATTGCGAACGGCGTCGCGGCGGAAAATATCGAAATTCTCGAACCGCAGGTTTCGGGCACGATTTACGAAGCGCGGCGATTGTCGGAAAAAGTTAAAAGCGCTGATTTGAAATCGATTCTAATCGTCACGTCCGCCTATCACACGCGCCGCGCGCTTTCGACTTTCGAGAGAGTTTTTGCGGAAAACAACCAGCCGGTCGAGCTCGGAATCGCCGCGCCGCCCGTCGGCATTCAAACGCCGCGGCTTGCCGTTTGGTGGCTTTCGCGATTCGGCTGGCAAATTGTTGCGGGCGAATATGTGAAATCTATCGGCTATTGGGTGTATTATTAGGTGAATTACAAATTACAAATTATCCATTACAGATTTTAGATTGTGTTTAATGAAACGACTTGAGGCACCGAATTGGCGAAAGAATGAGGCGCGCGGAAAGCGAATTCGGCTTTTCTTGCTGAGCGGATTTTTGCTGATTCCTTTAGCGATCGGCGGATATTTTCTCGGCAAAAACTTAATTTCCGAAGCGCGAATAAACGTTTCGGGCGCGACGATTATGGTGCGCGCGGGCGGCGATTTTCAATCCGCGCTGGAACGCGCCCGACCGGGCGACACGATTATTTTGCAGGCGGGCGCCAGTTTTACCGGCAATTTCGTTTTGCCGAACAAGACGGGCGCGGAGTTTATCACAATTCAATCGTCAGAGCTTGCGCGGCTGCCGAAAGACGGCGTTCGCGTGAGCCCGTCCGATGCGGCGCTGATGCCGAAAATTCTGAGCGCGGGCGAAGGGCGACCGGCGATTCAAACCGCAGCGGGCGCGCATAATTATCGCTTTGCCGGCATCGAATTTGCGCCCGCCGGCGCCGATTACGTTTACAACCTCGTCGCGCTCGGGACGGATTCGCAGAAAGCGGAAGAAATGCCGAAGGGTTTTGAAATCGACCGCTGTTTTATTCATCCGAACGGACGCGGCAAAACGCGCCGCGGAATTATGCTCAACAGCGCCGACACGGTAATTAAAAACAGTTACATTTCGGGCTTTGCCTACCGCGAGGAAGAAACGCAGGCGATTGCCGGCTGGAACGGTTCGGGCGGCTACAGAATCGTCAACAATTATCTGGAAGCCGGCGCGGAAAACATTATCATCGGCGGTTCGGACCCGAGCATTAAAAATCTCGTGCCGACCGATATCGAGATTCGCAATAATTTAATGTCGAAGCCCGCCGAATGGCGCGGCAAGGTGACGATAAAATGCACGTTCGAGCTGAAAAATGCGCGCAGCGTCCGCGTCGTCGGCAATATTATCGAAAACAGCTTCGACGAAAACGCCGTCCGCATCACGATTCGCAACCAGAACGGAACCGCGCCGTGGAGCACGATTGAAGACGTCACGTTTGAAAACAACATCGTTCGCAACAGCGGCGGCGGCGTTAATTTTTTAGGTCGCGACGACCTTTATCCGAGCGCGTTGATGAAGCGCGTTTCGGTCGTCAACAATCTTTTTGAAAACATCGATTCGCAAAAATTCGGCGGCGACGGTCGTTTTGTCGTGATTTCAAACGGCGAAGACATTACGGTCGCCAACAATACGGTTTTTCACGACGGCAACGTGATTACCGCGCACGGCGACGCCTCGCGGCGCTTTGTTTTCCGCAATAACATCTTTTCAAACAACGCTTACGGCTTCGCGGGCGAAGGCGTTATCGGCAAAGGCGTTTTCGCAAAATATCTGTCGGACGCAACCGTTTCGGACAATGTCATCGTCAACGGCAGAAGCATTCCGAAAAGCGATATTTACGTGCCGCCGCGCAACGCGCTGGTCGATGATTTCGACGCCGTCGGTTTCGTCGCACGGGCTGCCGGGAATTATCGTCTGGCGGCAAACTCGAAATTTAAGGATAAAAAAATCGGCTGCGATATCGACGCGCTGGAAGCCGAAATCAGGAAGGTGCAGAAAAAATGAACATGACGGCAAATGTCGAAGACATCAGGAAATGGGAATCGGTCGAGGTCGAGCGCAGCGCGGGCGAAGCGCAAAAACGCGAAACGGAAAATTTGCGGCTCGACGAAAAAACCGTCGAACGCTATCTGAATCCGCCGGCTGAGACGCCGTACCAGCTCGAATTTGCCTATCATCTTTTGGGCGATGTGCGCGGCAAAACCGTTTTAGATTACGGCTGCGGCGCGGGCGAAAACAGCGTTTTGATTGCCGCGCACGGCGCTGAAAAAGTAATCGGCATCGATATTTCGCCCGAACTCGTCGAGCTTGGACAAAAACGCCTTGCGCTTCACGGATTCGGCGAAACGGCGAAGCTGAAAGTCGGCTCGGCGCACGCGCTGCCAATCGAAACCGAATCAATCGACGTGGTTTTCGGCATGGCGATTCTGCATCATCTCGATTTACAGCTTGCTTCCGCGGAGGTTTTCCGTGTTCTGAAAAATGGCGGTCGCGCGATTTTTCTCGAACCGGTCAGAAATTCAAAATTCGTGCGGTTTGTCAGAAACCTGATTCCGTATCAATCGCCCGACGTCTCGCCCTTTGAAAGACCGCTGACGGATGCGGAACTCGAAAAATTCGCCGAACGGTTTTCAAAATACCGCGACCGCGCGTTTTCGATACCGTTCGTTAATTTGATAAATGTTCTCGGATTACCGGAAAGTCTTTTGCACAAGGCAATCAGGATGGACGGAAAAATTCTAAAAGCCGCGCCGTTTCTGAAAAACTACGCCGGCGTGCGCGTCGTCGAAATGACGAAATAAAGGTCATTGGTAATTAGTAGTTGGTAATTGGTAATTGGTTTTTAGAAAAAAGCGGTTTTGGAGTTTTCCAAAACCGCTTTGCCTATTACTAATTACCAATGACCAACTACTCTTTCTTGCCCATCTGCTCCAACAATTCCTCGAAACGCGGGTCGTCGCGAAGCGGCGCCAGACAAATATCGTTTTGATAGAAAGTTTTGTTTTCGTTGCCGAGCTTGACGGCGCGATTGAGCCATTTGAACGCCAAATCTTTCTCGCCGAGCTGCGAGAAGGCTTCGCCTGTCCAATATGCCATGTCGTGGTCGGATTTGGCGAGCGCGAGCGCGTCTTCGGTCAATTCGGCGCGGGCTTCGTCTTTGCGCCCGGTAAACGCCAAAAATGCGGCGAGCAGCGGACGAATTCCATCCATCTGCGGATTGTCGGCAATCACTTTCTGAAGAATTTCGATGCCTTCTTCGCGCTTCCCGCTGTGGAAAAGCGTCGCGGCGTGAAAGATTCTGAGCATCGGATGATTCGGCTCAGCCTTTTTGCCTTTCTCGATTTCCTTCATCGCGTCGTCAAAGCGCTTTTGGTATATGAAAATCCGCGCGCGGTTGTAAGCCGCCACCACGCGCGCCGCCGGGTCGAGCCGCGCGAGCTTTTCAAACGCTTTCAAGGATTGCTCGTACTCGCCGTCGAGGCGGTGCATAATGCCTTTGACGAAGTAGAGCGGCGCTTCGTTGGGAAACTGCTCCTGCAAGACTTTGATTTCAGCGTGCGCTTTTTTCTTTTCGCCGCGCGCCAAATAAATCATCACCGTTAAAACGCGTGCTTCGGTGACATTCGGGTCGTAGAAAAACGCCTTTGTAAAGGCGCTCTCCGCCATAGTGTAATCTTCCGGCTCGCCCAATCCTTTGAGAAACCGGTTCGCGTAACACGCGCCTAAACCCGAATAAGCGAGCGCGAATTTCGGGTCTAAATCAATTGCGTGTTTGAAGTTGGCAATTGCCGCTTCGGCGTCCGCATTGGAAACCGTCCGAAAGATGAAACGCCCGAAATTATCGCGTCCGCGCAGGTATTCTTCCCACGCTTCGGGATTATCGGTCGGTCGGCGTCCGAGCTTTTCCTGCTCGGTTTCCGACAATTCCATCCGCAAACCGTCAAGGATGCGCTGACCGATCATATCCTGCAAAGCGAGAATATCATGCCCCTGGGCGTCGATGCGGTCGCTCCAGAGCATTTCGCCCGAAGCCACGTCGAGAAGCTGCGCCGTGACGCGCAGACGGTCGCCCGAACGAATAAATCCGGCGGACAGAACCGCGTTGACGCGAAGGTCTTCGCCCGCCTCGCGCGGGTCAATGTTTAAGCCCTGGTATTTGGCGATGACCGAGCTTGGTCGGACGACCAAAGATTTAATCTGCGCCAGCTCGGTAATCACGGCATCGGCGAGCGCAAATTCGTAAAAACTCGCTTCGCGGTCGTGATTGACGTTCTTAAACGGCAGAATGGCGATGGATTTCTTTTCCGTACCGGTCGCCGTCATCGAAATATCGGGCGCGTATGAGTTGGTAATCGGTTGAAGTGAAACCGACGGCGTTCTGCCGCTGCCGGTCGAGCTTTCGGAACTGCCTTTTCCTGTAATCCAGTTCCACGCGCGCTTGACCACGTTATTATCGGCGTGGCGCGGCGCGTACATATCGTTTTGAAAAACGGGCATACCTGAAATATCTTGAAGGACGGCGCGAACGTCGTCGCGCATCGTCGCTATTTTTTGATAACGGTCTTTGGGATTTTTTGCCAAAGCCCTGTCTATAATCTGTTGAAGCTGCGGCGGAAGCGGCTCGTTAAGACGCATCAGCGCTAAGGGTTTCGGCGTGCCGTGCAGCACCTGGTGACGCACGTCAATCACCGTTTTCCCTTGAAAAGCCCAGATTCCCGTGAGCATTTCATAGAGCAGAACGCCGGTCGAAAAAATGTCGGCGCGATGGTCGGCGCGCTCGCCTTTCGCCTGTTCGGGCGCCGCGTAAGTCGCCGTGCCGTACGGAATTCCGACTTCCGTCAATTCGGCGCGGTCCATTCCGTGAAGCCCGTCGCCGGGTTCGTCCTGCACGAGTTTTGCCAAGCCGAAATCGAGGACTTTAACCTGTCCTTCGCTCGTCACCATGATGTTTCCCGCCTTGATGTCGCGGTGAATGATGCCGCGCGAGTGCGTGTAGGCAAGCGCATCGCAGGTCTGCACGGCAATCGAGAGCGCACTTTTTACTTCCAGAGGGCGACCGGCAACCAGTTGGCGCACGTTTTTGCCTTCGACGTACTGCATCGCGATGTAGTAAATTCCGGTGGCTTCGTGAAAATCGTAAATCGTGCAGATGTTCGGGTGGTCGAGCTGGGAACAAAGCTGAGCTTCGCGCTCGAAGCGTTTGAAGTTCGCGGTTTTGGCGGTTAATTCCGGCGGCAGGACTTTAATCACGACCGGACGGTTTAGTTTCGTATCGAGGGCTTTATAAACCGTTCCTTGTCCGCCTGCGCCGATTTTTTCCCTTATTAAGTATTGGTTTATCTTTGAACCAATCATAAAAATTTCGGATTTATGAAGTTCGGGGCTTCGACCTATAAAGTGTAGTCCCGAAATCTCTCCGAGTCAAAATTTGATATTATAGCCGGAATTTAAAAATCTGCAATTCCGTATTTCAAATTAAATTTTTTGAGGTCAGCAAACTGCTGACTAATCAGGAATAATCGTTCAGCCGCGCGGCGGGTCGCCCCAGCCCGACACGACGTATTCGCCGTTCTCGACGATACACGGCACGACCAAATCGCCGCCCGAATATTCCAACATTTCCTTTTGCCGCTGTTTATCATTCTGGGCATCGTATTCGATGAAATCAATGCCGTTTTCGTTGTAATAATCCCGCGCCCTCTGACAATAAGGACAGTGCGGTTTGACATACATTACTAAAGCCATTTTTTTCTTCTCCTTACACTAAATTTTACCGCTTCAACTATTTTGACCGCAAACCGCCGCTTTGGAAACATTTGGGGGCTTTAATCGAAATTCCGCGGTGAAAGAAAAAAGAGTGATTGTCAGCGCTGACAATCACTCGAAAAATAGAAAGTACGGCTAGAGCTTCTATTTATAAATCGGACGCTCCGAATGCTTTTACCCGAGCGCCCGAAGCCTCAGGTTATTGGGGCAAAATTTTGCTCTTCTGGACAAAATAGCTCCGCAAACCGGAAGTTACCGGGTGAAAGATTTTTCCGAAAATCCCGGACTTTCGATTTTTATTGCCGAAAAACGAGTCGGGAACGTAAAAATTTTCGAAATAATCGACCGCCGCCGTCCGAAAACCGACGTCGCGTTTCAAACGCTCGCTGACATTCCACTTATGGTCAATGATTCTTTCCCACAAGTATCTCGCTTCCGTTTTCGCAAAATCCTGATTCAAATATTTCCTGAGGGAAAGCTGTTCCGCTGACGGCATATCCTTTAAGATTTCCTCTACTATGTAATCTAATTGATAAAAAATCATTTTATAAAACCTCTCTTTATGTATGATTAAAAAATATAATTCCAAATATAATATTCGCGTTCCAGAAACCGAAGATTAGTCCGGTTTTCTTAGATTGATTTCGGTCTTAGGAATTCGGTTCGCGAAATCATTTTGAAAAAGTCCCGAACCGAATTTTTGAAGCCGGTTTTTCGCGTCGCAAAAAAAAACGGCTCGTAGAAATTTTCGATATAATCGACCGCCGCCGTGCGCAAGCCGACATCGCGCCTGAGCCGCTCGCTGACGTTCCATTTATGGTCAATGATTCTTTTCCATAAATATTTCGCCTCTCTTTTCGAGAAATCTGCGCCCAGATATTTTTTAATAAATGCCTGTTCCGGTGTCGCCGCGTCCTGTAAAACTTTTTCGATAGCGTAGTCTAATTGATAAAAATTCATATAAATACCCTCTTGTTCGTGTCAATAAAATAATTGACTATTATAAATGTCGCCTTCACACACGAAAGGCAATAATTAAGTATAATGAACTCTGTTTGATGATTACCAACTCTTATTTTTCATCTGTCCAATGAATGAGGTTAATGACTGTAAATTGTTAAAAGAATGGAACTTTGGCAGCTTAGAACGTTTACCGCGATTGCCGAGACTTTGAATTTTACAAAGGCTTCGGAAAAACTCCATCTGACGCAGTCCGCCGTCAGTCACCAGATGAAAGCACTCGAAGAAGAGCTCGGCGTGCCGCTTTTCATCCGCGCCAGGAGCGGCGTGATTTTGACCGATGCCGGAAAGATTGCGCTCGAATACGCCGTCCGAATCTTGAACGAAGCCGAAGAAATGCGCGAAAAGGTTGCGGGGCGCGAACGCGCGCTCGCCGGCAGAGTTCGCGTCGCTGCCGCCACGCAGGCGTTAGTTCATCTTTTCGCGCCGCTTTTTGAGGAATTTATGGACGCGTTTGAATCGGTCGAGTTGGTTTTTCGGACGACCGTTTCGACCGAGCAAACCGTCGAAGACATTCTCGAAGGCGTCGCGGATGTCGGTTTTGCGTCGCTCGCTGTCTATTCGCCGACCCTCCACGTCGAAGAATTGTTCGGCGACGAGCTTGTGTTGGTTGTCGGCAAACGGCATCGCTTTGCCCGCGAGACGGAAATCTCTATCAAGGAAATCCAAAAAGAACGCTGGATTTTGTTCGAGCGTGGCGCGTCGATTCGCCGCGCGACCGACGATTTTTTCAAAAAGGTCAAAATCGAACCCGAAACCGCGCTCGAATCGAACGATACGTATTTTGTCAAGATAATGATAGAGCACGGTTTAGGCGTTTCTCTGATGCCTTCGTGGGCGGTGCGCGAAGAAACAAAAAGCGGGAAGCTCGCCCAAATCCGCATTCGCGGGCACGTGCTTCGCCGCTCGGTCGCGATGGTTTCGCTCAAAGGCGCGCAATCGGCGCCGATTCGCGCCTTTATCGAATTTATGCTCGCGCAAAAGGAAAAACTACAAACCGCGGCGCTGGACTAAAATCTCGGCGGCGGGCGAAAAAAGAAGCGATGAATTTTGAAGATTATAAAGACATTTTCGAGCCTTTCGAGCGGCTTGTCGAAATCGAAATCTGCGGCGAGACGCGCCTTGTGCCTGAAAACAACACGCTGCTCAGGTGCTTTCAGTTTCTTTCGATGGAAACCGTTTCCTACGGCGATTTTTGCTGGAACGGCGATTGTCTGAACTGCCAGGTTTGGATTAAAAACGGCGAAAAAGAAAAAGGCGTGCTCGCCTGCCGGACAAAGGTCGAAGAAAAAATGGAAGTTATCCGCTTAACTCCCGAAATCGAGCTGTGAAATTTTGACTTTCAATGCTTTTGTTTGGTATAACAACAAAGTTTCAACTCTGAAATTCACAGATTTTTCGAAATACAATCATGAGAGATATAGCTTTTTCGTCCGTCAAAATGCTGTCTATTTTGGCATTCTTGCTTTTTAACAGCTTTTCCGCCCGCGCCCAGATTACCGAAACTTCCCTCAGAGGAACGGTTGCGGACAGCTCGGGGAACGTCATCGTGGCATCGGCAATCGTTGCGCAGAACGAGGCGACCGCGCAGGTTTTGACGACGACGACGAACGACAGCGGCGAGTTTGTTTTTCCGAGTTTGCCGTCGGGCGTCTACACGATTTTCGTGCGCGTGCCGGGTTTTAAGACGTATCAAATGAAGAATCTGAAATTGAACGTCGGGCAAACCTCGGAGTTGAACATCAAGCTCGAAGTCGGCGAGATTCAAACGACCGTGCAGGTCGGCGGAGATGAGGCGGTCGCGCTGGTTTCGAGCGAAGCCCGCGTTTCCGATACGTTCACGCAGCAATCCGTAACGGAGCTGCCGATTCCGCAGCGCGACGTTTTCGCCTTGTCGAAATTGAGCGCGGGCGCGACGGCGATCGCCGGCGCGGCAAATTCGACCAAACTGACCAACTCGCCGGTCGTGACCGTTAACGGCAATCGTTATCGCGGCAACAATTACGTTCTGGACGGCGCGCTTAACGTCAACGCGAACAACACGGGCGAACCGGCGATTGTGCCGTCGGTCGAAGTTATCGAAGAAGTTCAGGTGCAGACCGCGAATTTCTCCGCCGAGTTCGGGCGCGGCAACGGTTCGGTCGTCAATATGCGCACCAAAAGCGGCACGAACCAGTTTCGCGGGCAAATCTGGGAATATCACCGCAACGCGGCTTTGAACGCGCGAAATTTCTTTGCCAGGGAAAGAGCGCCGCAGGTTTTTAATCAGTACGGCGGCAGCTTCGGCGGTCCGATTATTAAGAAAAAGACCTTCTTTTTCGGAAGCTACGAAAGCACGAAAAACGCCGTCGCGCGCGCCTACTCGGTAACGGTCGAAACGCCGGAATTGAGAAATTATGTCGCCGGCACGCGCCCGAACTCAATCGCCAACCGCCTGTTTCAAAATTATGCCGCGCCCGTGCCCGACCGCGTCGGCAGCGGCTATCTCAACTCGCAGCCGCTGTGTTCGGTAAATACGGCGGCGAACCCGTGTAATTTGAATAGTTCGACTCTACTGGTTGCGGCGGCGACCGCGACGGCAAACGTCAATTTGCGCGATTACATTCGCTTCGACCAATATATGGCGCGCGTTGACCATTCATTTAACAGGGACAAAGACAAGCTGACATTCCGATGGATTGCCGAATATCAAAAGGACGAAGGCGGCACCAGCTCGGCGGCGACGACCATCGGCAAAGCGATTCGCGGCGAGCGCGGCTTTTTCGACGGCGCGTTCGGCAATTTCAATTTCGGTTACACGAAACTCTTCAAAACGGCAGCTAACGATTTACGATTTTCTGCCGGTTTCCTGAACACGAATCGCGGCAACGACGAAGCGGTCGTCCCGGAAATCACGATTACCGGCGTCACCGCGCCGTTCGGCGATATTTTCAATTCGCGCACCAAACTTCGGACCTACGAAATCCGCGACACGTTTTCGCTGGTTCGCGGAAATCACACGATTCGCTTCGGCGGCGAAGGACGGCGCATTTTCAAAGGGCTTTCAATCGGTCCGGCGTCGGCGGGCAACTATACTTTTACGAACCTTCTGAGTTTTATCAACGACCAGCCGTTTCGACAGACTTTGACGGTTAACCCGACAACCGGGCAGCCGACCGGATTTCCGCGTTATTTTCGCGTTATCGAAGCCGGACTTTTCGCGCAGGACGATTGGAAGGTCAACGGGCGTTTGAACCTCAATCTCGGCGTTCGCTGGGACTATTTCGGCGATGCAAAGGAACGCGGCGGACTGCTTTCGTCGATAATTTTAGGACCGGGAAATACGACTCGCGAGCAGCTTGCAAATGCGGCGGTCGGTCGCGTCGATAGACTCTACAAGCCGGAACTAACCAACTTTTCGCCGCGACTGGGCTTGGCGCTCGACCCTTTCGGCGACAATAAAACCTCCATCCGCGCCGGATTTTCGCTGGCTTTTCAGCCGCATCACGGGCAATCGATTGCCGGGGCGCGCGCGCTTCCGCCGGATGCCATTCAGCTTGTCACGACTCCGAGCCAGGGCATCGGAACGCAGATTCTATACAATATTCCGGTGCCGTTTAACCCGGAATTCGCGCGCGGGCTCAACCCCTACGGCGGCATCAATCCGCTGCCCGGACAACGCGCGCCGCGCCCGACCGGTTTTGTCGTTAATCCGACCGTCAAAACGCAGTACAGCGAAAGTTTCTTCCTCAACGTTCAGCGCCAATTAGGCAGCGGCTGGATTGCGGAAATCGGCTATAACGGCACAATCGGCGTCAATCTCGAACGCATCGACGACATCAATCGTTTTACGGGCGAT
>DASWRC010000289.1:0-26100 GCA_036403375.1 Pyrinomonadaceae bacterium | reverse complement strand
GCTATCCGCAATCGCTGCTCGGCACGTTTTCCGCGTTTCGCCAAATGCTGCTCGATGCGCAGCGCCTTCAGGCACTCGAAAAAGCGTACTCGGAAAACCCGCGCGGGATGAAGCGCCCGGAAACGGATAAATCGCTCGAAGCGCTGTTCGGGGTCGTCAGCGGCGCGATGCCGATTGTTTTTAACGCTAACTCGGAACGGGAAATCGTGCGCGCGCTCGATTTGGCAAAAGAGTTTAAGCTCAACGCCATTATCGCCGGCGGGCAGGAAGCGTGGAAGGCTGCGCCGCGTCTGAAAGAACAAAACGTTCCGGTTCTGCTTTCCCTGAATTTCCCCAAACGGACGACCGCCGTTTCGGCGGACGCCGACCCGGAAGATATGGAAACTTTGCGTTTTCGCGCCGAAATACCCAAAGGCGCGGCGCGTCTGGCGGCGGCGGGCGTCCGTTTCGCGTTTCAGACGGGCGGTCTGACTAATATTAACGACTTTTTCGCGAACGCCGCCAAAACTACCGAAAACGGCTTGGCGACGGACGCGGCAATCAGGGCGATGACTTTGAGCGCGGCGCAAATCTTAGGCGTTGACAATCGCCTGGGTTCAATCGAAACGGGCAAAATTGCCAATCTCACGGTTGTCCGCGGCTCGGTTTTGGATAAGGAAAAAACAATCACGCACGTTTTCGTTGACGGACGCCTTTTCGAGCAGAAGGAAAAACCGAAGACCCCGCCGACAACCGGCGCTGCGACCACTCCGGCGGTGGCGGCGGTCGGCGGAAATTACAGCATCACGATTGAAATTCCCGGTCAATCCACGCCGGGAACGCTCGCTTTGACGCAGCAGGGCGCTAGTTTGTCGGGCACGCTTTCCACTCAAGCAACCGGAACATCGCCAATCAAGGACGGCAAAGTTACGTCGGACGGTTTCAGCTTCTCGGCAAACGTCAATTACGGCGGAACAGAGATAAATATTACCGTCACGGGCAAAGTGTCGGGCAATCAAATCAGCGGCACGATTGATTCGCCGCAGGGCGCGATTCCGTTTACGGGCACGAAAAATCCGTAAAGAAAATGTATTAAATTAGCCGCGGATAAACGCAGATGTCGCGGATTATCAAAATAAGAATCGAGCGTACTCCGCGTCAATCCGCGGTTAAAAATTTTAAGAAAGACAAGGTATGAAAAAAATAACGGCTTTCATTCTTCTGAATTTATTGTTTCTGGCGAATTTTAATTTTGCGGTTTTCGCGCAGAATAAAACCGAGGTTTTGATTCGCAACGCGACCGTTTTGACTGCCGCGAAAGGCACTCTGGAAAACTCCGACATTCTGATTCAAAACGGCAAAATCGCGAAAATCGGTAAAAATTTAAAGGCGTCGGCAAACGCGCAAATCATTGACGCGACCGGCAAATTCGTTTCGCCCGGCATTATCGACTGTCATTCGCATTCGATGCTCGACTCGATAAACGAAGGCTCGTACTCGGTGACTTCGATGACGGGTGTCCGCGATATGCTCAACCCGACCGACATCACGATTTATCGCGCGCTCGCGGGCGGCGTGACCAGCGCCAACCTCCTGCACGGTTCGGCGAACCCCATCGGCGGGAAAAATACGGTCGTCAAATTCAAATGGGGTAAACCGATTGAAGATTATCCGATACCGGACGCGCCGCCGGGAATAAAATTCGCGCTCGGCGAGAATCCGAAGCGTTCCTACGTTTCCGTTCTGCCCGGACAAACGCCGCGTTACCCGCGCACGCGGATGGGAACGATGGAAGTTATCCGCGACGCTTTTGTGCGGGCGCGTGATTACAAGCAGTCGTGGGACGATTTTCGCGCCGGCAAAACAAAAGTTCAGCCGCGCCGCGATCTGGAGCTCGAACCGCTCGTCGAGGTTCTGGAAGGTAAACGGCTCGTCCACGCGCACGGTTACCGGTCGGACGAGCATTTGAATTTGATGCTCATTGCCGACGAATTCGGCTTTCGCGTCGCGACCCTGCAGCACGGGCTCGAAGCCTATAAAATCGCGCCCGAAATTGCGAAGCGCGGGACGGGCGTTTCGATTTTTACCGATTCGTGGTCGTATAAATTAGAAGCCTACGACGCGATTCCGTACAACGCCGCCATCCTTTGGAAAGCGGGCGTCGTCGTTTCGATAAATTCCGATTCGGACGAGCGGATGCGCCGCCTTAATTTAGACGCCGCGAAGGTTGAAAAATACGGCGGCGTGCCCGAGGAAGAAGCGTTGAAGATGATTACACTGAACGCCGCAAAACAGCTCGGCATCGACAAGCGCACCGGCTCGCTCGAAGTCGGCAAAGACGCCGATTTGGTCATCTGGAACGTGCACCCGTTCAGCGTTTATTCGCATCCCGAAATCACGATGATTGAAGGCGAGATTTATTTCGACCGGACAAAAGACATCGAACGCCGCGCCGCGCTCGATAAAGAACGGCAGGAGCTTGAAAAACTGGACGTTAACAAACCTTCGGGCAGCGGCACGACGCAGCCGCGCATTCCGTCGGAAAAACGCGCCGAAGAACGCGACGACGCGGAATACGGCAACGGAGGTAATCGATAATGCGAATCGCGAATTACGAATTACGAATTACGAATTTTATCAAATCCATCTCACAGCTCGGTTTATCCGTGTTCATCTGCGGTTTGTTTTTTATTTGCGTTTCGGCGCAGAGCGACGGTTCGCAGCAGAACATTCTCGGCAGGACGGGAACTTTCGCGATTATGAATGCGCGCATCGTGACGGTTTCGGGCGCGACGATTGAAAACGGCACGGTTTTGATTCAGGACGGCAAGATTGCGGCGGTCGGCTCGGGAATTTCCGTTCCGTCGAGCGCCGAAAAAATCGACGGCAAAGGTTTGAGCGTTTACCCGGGAATGATTGACGCCGGAACTAATCTCGGCTTGGCGGAAATTCCGCTCGGCGCGAACGCGACCGTCGATGCGGCGGAAGTCGGCGATATGAACGCCAACGCAAAAGCCATTACCGGCGTTAACCCGCACAGCTCGCACGTCAACGTCACGCGCGTCAACGGCATTACGACCGTGCTTTCGTATCCGACCGCCGGAACGATTGCCGGACAGGCGGCGGTCATTAATCTCTGGGGTTCGACGCAGGCTGAAATGGCGGTTGTGCCGACGTTCGGAATGGTCATAAATTTTCCGCGTCTGGCGCTGTTTTCCGGTTTCGGTCAGCCGCCGCTCGAATTCTCGGAAGCCGTGCGGCGGCGCGACCAGCGGCTCGAAGAATTAAAGAAAATCTTCCGTGACGCCGAAGCCTACGGGCGGGTGCGCGACGCTTACGCGAAAGACAAATCGCTGCCCGCGCCGCAAACCGACCTGCGGCTCGAAGCAATGCTTGCGTACGTGCGCGGCGAAAAACCGGTAATTTTCACCGCCGAACGCGAGCGCGACATCAGGGGCGTTATCAAGTTCGTCGAAGATACGAAGGTGAAAGCCATAATCCTCGGCGGGCAGGACGCCTGGAAAGCGGCTGACGGCTTAAAGAAAAACAACATCGCGGTCATCTTCACGAACATCTACAATCTGCCCGTCCGCGATGACGACGCTTATGACTACCTGTTCGAAGCGCCGTCGAAGATGCAGCAGGCAGGCATCAAATTCGCCATCTCGACCGGCAACGACGGCGCCGAAGTCCGCGATTTGCCGTATCACGCGGGACTTGCCGGAGCTTACGGTTTAGCAAAAGACGAAGCCTTAAAGAGCGTCACGCTTTACCCGGCGCAAATTCTCGGCGTTGCCGACCGTCTCGGCTCAATCGAGCAGGGTAAGACGGCAAACATCGTCGTCACCGACGGCGATTTGCTCGAACCGCGCACGAACGTTCGATACCTTTTCATCAACGGTCGCCTGCTTCCGCTGACAAGCCGCCACACGGAGCTTTACGAGCAGTTTAAGGACAGAAAGTAAACAGGGCAGAAAAGCTAGAAAAGCCGCTCGAATAAAATCGGCGGCTTTTTATTTTTGCCCGCGAAAGACACGAAAGGGACGAAAAAATACTTTTTTAATTCCGTCCCTTTCGTGTCTTTCGCGGGCAAAATTTCTTACGCGTTTTTTTTGAATTTTCGCCACGCCAGAAACGCGCCGAGCGCGCCGACGCCCAGAAGCAGTGAATTTTTTACCTTCGGATTGGTTTTCACGAATGTGTACGGGTCGCTTTTGAATTGTTCGGCGGAGAAATTTCCCTCGACCGTATCGTAGCCCGAAATCGGTTCAAAAAGATTGTCGCGGAATTGCTCCGCCGAGTCTTTTTCGCCGCCGTTTTGTCCCGCGAAACCGATGGTTTCCGCGAAAAAATCGGTGAGCGCCGGCGAAAATCTTTCAGCATAAACAACGCCCAGACCGAAAGCGCCGGCGACCAAATCGCGCACGGGATTTTCGGCGGCGCAGGCGATGGCATCCACGACGATTTGCGGGTGATAAATCGGCGGCACGGGACGCATTTTGAACGGCATCTTGTTGCGCCCTTTTTCGTAAATCGGCGTGTTGATTGACGCGGGCAGAATCTGCGTGACGGAAACGGGAATCTTTTCATGCGCCAATTCGACGCGCAGAACTTGCAGAAAACCGTTGAGCGCGTGTTTAGAAGCGCCGTAAGCCGATTGATACGGCGCCGAGCGGATGGCTTCGACGCTCGAAACGTGAATCAGCGCGCCGCCGAAATTTTTGAGGTGCGGCAAAGCGGCTTTCGCGCCGTAAATTTGCCCGAGAAGATTGACTTTCAGGACGCGCTCGTATTCTTCCGGTTCGGTTTCCTCGACGGACGCGAAAATGAACGCGCCCGCCGTATGAATCCATGTGTCGAGCCGCCCGTAGCGCGCGACGCATTTTTCGGCGACCGCTGTGACCTGCGCAAAATCCGCCGCGTCCGCAACGACGTAAAATGCGTCGCCACCTTTCGCTTCGATTTCTTCCGTCAGAGTTTTTAAGCCTTCTTCGCTGCGCGCCGCGACGCAGAGTCGCGCGCCCCGGGCGGCAAACTGCAAAGCCGTCAGTCTACCGATGCCGCTCGATGCACCGAAGACGACGACCACCTGCACGCCGATTGGCTTTAACGTGATTTTCATTTTTACCCTCCTTGTTCGCTTTAAATCCCAAAAGTCCCGAGTTTCAAGTCAAAAGAAAAACCTGGAACCCGGGACTTTTGGGACTAATTCTTTTGCGGTATTACCTCGTCTTCGGGAAAAAATTCCAAAGAGGCGGAATTCAGGCAATAACGCTGTCCGGTCGGCGGCGGTCCGTCCGGAAAAACGTGTCCCTGATGACCGTCGCAGCGGGCGCAGCGGATTTCTTCGCGAATCATGCCGAATTTCGTGTCGCGGTAAATCTTCAGATGTTCCGGGTCGAACGGCGCGTAGAACGACGCCCAGCCGGTGCCGGAATTAAACTTTTCGTCCGAGCGGAAAAGCGGCAGACCGCACAGCTTGCAGGCGTAAGCGCCGGTTTGTTTGTTGTCGGTCAGATTGCCGCAAAACGCCGGTTCGGTGCCGTGATTGATAATCACGCGATAGGATTCTTCGTCCAAATCCTGCGCTAATTGTTCGCGGCGTTCATTGCTGAGCGGCGTAATATCGTAGCCGCTCGCGGAATATTCGTGTCCTGTTTTTCTGGTTTCCGGTGTCATAAAATTTTCTCCTGTGCTTTTATGATGACAAAATAGAGCGTAAAATTCCAGATTCCGCCGGAAATTATTTTTCGTCCGATTTTTTGTTGTTCGGGAAAAAAACTGTTACCGCAAGCCTTTGAGCAATACGGTTATCGTTCCCGAGAATTGGGAAATCGAAAAAAGGGAAAAGCCGGCACAAAATTTTCCAAACGTTCCGAAAATTCTATTATTTGCCGAATTTTCCGAAAAGCAGACAAAAAGATACGCGAGCTTTTTGTGCGCCGCCCGAAAAATACCCGCAACACAAAAGAATCTCTCGGCGAAAAATGCGCTCGAAGAGATGATTTCCGAACCGGAAGAAGGCGTCTCAAAAACAGTTCTAGAGGAAAAACTCGGCTCAAATACGCTGCCATATATCGAAAAAATCTCGGCTGAAGACAAAAAAAGAATGTATTCAATCACGAAAAACGGTTATCTTATCCTCTTTTCATTTATGTATTTTGAAGACCGCGATTTGGAAATAATGAAACAAATTTTGGTAAATGCCGATTTAGATTGGCGTAAATCTTAAAGCAAAATAATTTGCGGTAAGCCTATTTTCGCTTTGCGCCAGGCATAAATCTTACCGCCAGCCTTTCAGCAAAACCGCATCGCGTGCCGCCGGCAGAGTTTTTTTGAGTGAAAAAGTGGGGCGCGAAGCTTGGTAAATCAGACGGCAATTGTAATTGATTAATAACGGCGGGCGGGGCTGACAAGCCTCGCTATCACTTTGCACGGACGCGCCTGACCAATTCCTGATAGCGCGGGTCGTCGCGCAGAGCGTCGAGGCGCGGGTCAACAAACAAGTAACCGGAAAGAGAAAAATTGCGATAAGGTAAAAATTAGAAATTATCGAGCGAAACGAGGTCGCTATTTTCGAATATTTGCGAGAAAACCAGACGCTTTCCGTCCGGCGACCAGGCGAACGAGCCGATTTTGCCGGCAGCCAAACGGTCGAAGGTCTGAAACTTTCCGTCGGCGGGCGACCAGAGCAAAATGCCCGAATTTTCGCCGTTCGAGAAAGCCATTGTGAGCAGATTGGTCTTCGGATTCCAGGCGGTTTCTCTTTGTGTGACCGGCATTGGAAATTCGAGCTTGTTCAGGAAATTGCGGCTTTCGCTGTCAATCAAGCCGAGCTTCCAGTGCGGATTCGGGCTGCCGTAGTCCATAAAATGAAAGGCGATTTGTCTGCCGTCGGGCGAAATCGCCGGGTGCGTCGATTGATAACCCGTCAATTGTTTGGGCGGCTCGCTTCCGTTTGCCGGAACGCTCCAGAGCGTCGTCGGCGACGTGCCGCGCTGAAAAATTACATTTTCGCCGCCGGGCGCGAAAACCGGCAGGATATCGGACATTCCATCGGTCAGGCGGCGAATATTTTGCCCGTTTGCGTCAGCCGCCGCGAGCGACATCTTTCCGTTTTGCCGCGCTGAAAAAACGAGCGCATCGTCAGCGGGCGAAACCGCGAAGGATAATACGAGGCTGGAATCTCTCGTTAATTGGCGCGGCGCGGTTCCATCCGGGTTGATTTGCCAGATTTCGTTTTTTTCGCTTGCCCACGAATTGTAAAAAATCTTCGCGTCGCGCGACCAGCCGACGCTTTCGATGACGCCCGATTCGGCGAAAATCTGTTTCGGCTGGAGCGTCGCGGCGTTTTCCGCAAAATCGGCGACGTGCAGGCTGGAAAAGAGGTTTTTCCGCAGCGCGAAAAGATTGCCGCCCGCGCTCGATAACCATTCGTAGCTGCTGAGGTCATCGGTCAATTGCCGCGCCGCGCCGGTGGCGCGCGAAATTTGCCAGATACGCCGGACCGGCGAATTCGGCTCGTATTCGATAAATGCCAGATTCTCGGCGTCTTTCCAGACGAGATTTTCAATTGTGTTCCACGCTTTCTCCGAAAGATATTTTTCGCTTCCGGTTTCTGAATCAACCAGCAGGATTTTATAAAACGAGCCGTTTTCGTCCGTTTCCTGAACCGCGCAGGCAATCGCGCCGCCGTCGGGCGACCACGCGAGCGGACTGGCGCGAAAAATCGGAAACTTCCGGTTTTCGCCGACCGTTTTGACCAGCACGCGCTGGTTCGTTCCGTCCGTATCGGCGATTTTTAACGCGGTTTCCTTTATCGAGCTGTACGATTCGGTGAAGGCGAGCTTTTTGCCGTCGGGCGAAAAACTGACCGTCACGTCCGCATCGACACCGGGAATTTGTTCGGGCGCGCCGCCGGCGAGCGCGACGCGCGAAAGCGGGATGACGGCGTCATTTTTTGAAAAAACGGAAAAGTAAGCAAATTGTCCGTCGGGCGAAACCGCGAGACCGATAAACTCCACCTCCTGCGGCGGCAAAATCTGCGTTTGCGTTCCCGCATCCATCTGCCTGAGATACAAACTTTCGCCCGCACCTTCATTTTGTGAAAAAACCAGTCGTTTTCCGTCCGGCGAAACCGCCGCATTGGTTACTTTGCCGCTCGTCGTGAGCCGCGTGAATTTTGGCTTGCGGCTCTTAAAAAAGCTATTTCCGCCGACCCATACGAACGCGATTCCGAAAAGCGAAATCAGCGACACGACCGCAATCGCCAGCAGCACGTAAGGCTTCCGTCCGGCGAGCGGAGTATCAGCCGCCGGAGCTTTGTTCGCCGGAGAAAAAGGTCGGCTCAGCGGTTTGACCTCGGCAACGAAACGATAACCGCGACGCTGAACGGTTTGGATGAATCGCGGGCTCGCGGCATTGTCGCCGAGCGCTTTGCGAAGCATTTTGATGTTCGACGTGAGGTTGCTTTCTTCGACGAAACGGTCTTGCCAGATTTTCTGCATCAGCTCGTCTTTTTCGAGCAGCCGCCCGGCATTTTCGAGAAAAAATTCGAGCGTGTCGAAGACCTTCGGCGTCAGCGCGACGGGTTTTTCATCGCGCAGCAGAACCTTTTGAGAAACGTCCAGACGGAAGTTTGCAAAATCATAAAACTGGATTGATTTCGGCGACATAAAAAGCCTTTCACAAATTTTCCATCAAAATTTCAGCGATTTTTCAGGACTTTTTTCGCGCAAAGTTTTTACGCTGTTGATTAAAGGGATATTGCGAATGATAGCACAAAGCGCCGACCAGCGCCGAAACTATTTTCGCAAAAGTCGAATTCAGGAAAAGGGAGTTGGGAATTATGAAAAACTTTGTTCGTTTATTTGTTTTTGGAATTTTCGCGCTGTTCGCACCGGCTAATTCAATTTTCGCCGGGGCGGTTATCAGAGTCGGAGCGGGCGCGAACGCGGCGGCGATTCAATCGGCGGTTGACCAGTTTCGCGCCGATTTGGGCGGCGCGAATAACGGCGTCGGCAGCTCGTTTATGACCGGACGGCGCGAGATAAACTGGGACGGCGTGCCCGATAATTTTTCCGAGCCGAGTGCTTTGCCGTTCAATTTCTTTAACGTCAACAGCCCGCGCGGCGTCGTTTTTCATTCGATTGCGAACATCGGCGGAAATCATCAATTCCGCGTCAGCGCCAGCGCCGCTTCGGGCACCGCCGTTCGATTCGGAAACATCGACGCCTCCTATTCGATCATTTTTCAAACCTTTAGTGCCGAAAGGTTATTTCAGGCTCGTTTCGCCAACGAAATCGAAATCCTGTTTTTCATTCCCGGCACGAACATTCCGGCAACGGTCAGCGGCTTCGGCGCGGTCTTTTGCGATGTTGACAGCAGCAATACTTTTATCGAGTTTTACGACCCGTCGGGCACCAAAATTTCGGGTTCGTCCGTCAACGTCGCCAGCAACGGCTTGAGTTTTCTCGGAACTTCATTTAATGCCGGCGAACGTGTCGCGAAGGTTATAATTCGTCTCGGCAACAGCAATTTGCAGAGCGGCAACGTTGACGGCACAAACGGCGTCGACGCGGTCGCGATGGACGATTTTATCTACGGCGAGCCGCGCGCGATGGATTTTCACCCGGGCGATTTCGACGGCGACGGTTTCGCGGACGCGAGCGTTTTCCGACCGTCGGCGGGTATGTTCTTCGTGCTCAATTCGGGAAGCAATGTGGTCAATTTTATTCCTTTCGGACAAGCCGGCGACATTCCCATGCCGGGCGATTTCGACGGCGACCGGCGCGCCGATGTCGCCATTTATCGTCCTGACTTGGGTCAATGGTGGATTTTGAAAAGCTCGGACGGGTCTAATTTTGCGACCACCTTCGGAACAACCGGCGACAAACCCGTGCCGGGTGATTTCGATAAAGACGGAAGAACCGACATCGCCGTTTGGCGACCTTCAAACGGAACGTATTTTATCAACCGGAGCAGCGATAATTTTTCAAGTTTCTTCACTTCAAACTGGGGACAAAACGGTGATTTGCCGGTCGGCGCGGTAATCGCTCCGTGAAATATTAGCGGCAAAGCGGTTTTAGGATAAAAAAAATTGCGCCTTTGCGGGGGAATAAATTATTCCCGCAAAGGCGCAAAGCCGCAAAGTTATTAAACAAATTTACTTTAAGCCTTTCAGCAAAACGGCGTCGTGCAGCCAGCCGCCCTGGACGACGGCGAGCATTTTTCCGTTTTGTGAAAGCGACATTCCGAAGCCGCGAATTTCTTCGTTGCCTAGAGACGCAATTTGTTTGGGCGTTTCCGCGTCGAGCGGCTGCACCCACAAGACGTTATTTTCGTATTCGCGGTTGGCGGAAACATACATCAGATTTTTTCCGTCCGGCATCCACGCGATATTCAGCAGACGTGATTTGCGGTCAGCCAGATGAAAGGTTTTGACCGTTTGCCCGTCGGCGAGCGCGACGATGGTCAGGATTCTCTCTTCGCCGGCGCGTTCCGAATAGGCGACCTGCGAGCCGTCGGGCGAGAGCGCAAAAAAGCCCTTCGATTTATTTAAAACCATCTGCTCGGCGCCGCCCGTCGTCGCGACGCGCCAGATTGTCCGGTTAATGCCGTGCAGATAATAAACCCATGCGCCGTCGGGCGAAACCGAGAGCGGAAAACCGCCTTCTTCGCTGGTAATTTGCGTTTGATTGCTGCCGTCGGGGTTCATGCGCCAGACCTGCGCCGCGCCCGAGCGGTTCGAGGCAAAATAGACCGATTTATTATCGAGCGAAACGAGCGGCACCGATTTGTCGTTGCCGTCGTTCGTCAACTGTCGCTGCCCGCTGCCGTCCGGGTTCATGCTCCAGATTTCGTCTTTGCCCGACATCTGCGACGAGAAATAAATCTTGCCGTCCGGCGCGAAGCTGACCGATGAGGCGTCCGTCAAAACGCGACTCTCGGACGGATTTTCGGGATTGAAAATCCGCAGGTGAAAGTCTTCCTTAAATTGCGTCGAAACTATTGTTCGCGCTTCTTTGTCGAGACTCAAAACCGAATAAACCTCCGAGTCTTTGGTGAGCGGTTCGACTTTGCCGCTGCTGGCGGAAACCTGCCAGATAAGGCTGTTTCTATTCGGGATGCGCGATGCCGTCAGCAGCCAGCCGCTGCCGTCGGGCAGCCAGTCGAGGTTTCTGATATTAAAGAATCTTTCACTCGTTAATTCGCGCTCCGCGCCGGTTTCCAAATCGATTTCGAGCAGCGCGAATTCGTTGGCGGCATTTTCCGATTGACCGGCGGCGAAAGCGACGCGCTTGCCGTCGGGCGAAAATCGATTGTCGCCGATGCGTCCGGGGCGCGTCCGCGTCGCCAGCTTGCGCTCGTTTTTGCCGTCCGCCGCGTCCGCCGTCCACAGCGAGCAGTTTTCTTCATCGCGGTGCGGGCAGCGGACGAAGGAAATTTTTGTGTTGTCGGGCGAAATGCTTATCCAGCCTTCGGTGCCGCTGATGATTTTTTGCGGAATTCCGCCGAAAATCGAAAAGCGATAAACGCTCGCCTCTTCATTCGACAGCCGCGAACGGCGCACGAAGTAAAGCTGCTTTCCGTCGGGCGCAAACGTCAGACCGGCATAAACGTCGTCCGACGGCGGAATAATCTCGGTATTGACGCCCGCGTCGAGCTGCCGCAGCCAGAGGCTTTCTTTATCGCTGCCGCGCCCGTTGGAATAAACCATATTTTTACCGTCGGGCGAAAGGGCGGCGAGCACGACTTTGCCGTTGGTCGAGAGCTTTTCGGAACTAAACGGCGCGGAGAGAACCGGCGCGTGCGGCTCGAACGCCTTGCTCTGAACATACCAGCCGCCGAGCACGATGACGGTAATTAATAAAACGACGACGATTGGAAAAAGCGTCGCGAAAAACCTTTTCGTTTTCGGTAAAGCCGCCCGCCGGTCGGACGCGACGAGCTTTTCCGGTTTCGAAATATGTCGCGCAGTCGCGCCGACTTTAGGCTGGTTATCCGCCGCGCGTCGTTTATCGGTTTCGGAAAACGCTCTGACATCGGCGATGAAACGATAGCCGTGGCGGCGCACGGTTTTGATATATTTCGGCTCGTGCGCGTCGTCGCCTAATATTTTCCTGAGCTGTCGAATATTGAAAGTCAGGTTGCTTTCTTCGACAAAGCTGTCCGCCCAGATTTTATCCATCAATTCGTCTTTTTCGAGCAGTCGCCCGTGATTTTCGACAAAGACTGAAAGCAGCTCGAAGCCTTTCGGCGTCAGCTCGACCGGCTGGTCGCGCTGCATTAAAATCTTTTCTCTGGTGTCGAGACGGAATTCTCCAAATTCGTATAAGTTGCTGAATGATAAAGACATAACGCGTCCAAGAAAATAGCTGATTTGGCTTTCGCCGCCGGCGAATCCGATAAATTATTGAATTGAAACGTTAGCGGCAAAACTTTGTTGTAAAACAATACAAATAGTCGGACGGACAAAAATTCAAAGTTTTGCGGCAAAAAATAAAAAAGCTGCGCTCCGCGCGCGGGCTTTTAGAATTTATGAAAAGCGGGAATGAGTATTAGTTTGATTTTACTTTAGACCTTTCAGCAGAACGACGTCCGACAGAATTTCCTGCTGGACGGCGGCGAGAGTTTTGCCGTCGGGCGAAACCGGCAGATTGTAGCCCGAAACGGCATTCTTGCCGAGCGCGACGATTTGGCGCGGCGTCGTTTCGTCGAGCGGCTGCTTCCAAAGGATAACGTTTTCAAACTTTTGGTCGGTGGAAAGATACAGCAGGCTGCTCCCGTCGGGCGTCCACCCGATTTGCTGCAAAACCGATTTTTTGTCGGGCAGATGGAACGTTTTCAGCGTCTGCCCGCCCGGAATTTGCGCGACCGCGAGAATGTTTTCGTCGCCCTGTTTGTCGGGATAAGCCGCCAGCGAGCCGTCGGGCGAAACGCCGAAACCCGACCAGTTTTGGACGCTGCCGAAACCGAGCCAGTTCTGCCTGTTCAGGACGAGCTGCTCCTCGCCGGTGCTGAGCGAGACGCGCCAGAGCGTGCGGTCAACGCCGTGCAGGTAATAAAGCCATTCGCCTATCTTTGTCACCGATAACGGAAAGCCGCCCGCCTCGTGCGTGATTTGCGTCTGCTCGGTGCCGTCCGGTTTCATGCGCCAAACCTGCGCCGCGCCCGAGCGGGTCGAGGCGAAATAGACCGCATTGCCGTCCGGCGCGACGACCGGGTAATATTCTTCGTCTTTGCTGTTGGTCAGCTGCCGGCGGCTCGTGCCGTCCGCGCTGATGCTCCAGATTTCGTGGTTGCCGCTCATCGTGGACGAAAAATAAATTTTGCCGTCCGGCGCGAATGCCGCCGAACCGCCGTCCGCCAAAAATCGAACGTCGGCGGGATTGTCCAGACTGACGAGCCGCAATTGAAAGTTTTCCTTGACCTGTATGGCGGCGAGGCGGCGCGCGTCTTTGTCGATGCTCAAAAACTCGTAATGTTCCGAAACGTTGGTCAAAGCGGTCGCCGCGCCGTCCGCCGCAATCTGCCAGAGACGAAAATTATTGTCCGGAAACTTAAACGCCGAGAGCAGCAATCCGCCGGCGTCGGGCAGCCACGCGACGCTCGTAATGACATAAAATTTCTCGGGCGTAAATTCGCGCTCCGCGCCGGTTTCCAGGTCGATTGTCCAGACGCCGAATTCGTTAGCCTTGTTTCGCGCCTGACCGACCGTAAAGGCGACGCGTTTGCCGTCCGGCGAAAAATCGCTGTCGCCGACGTATAACCCGGACGCGCGCGTGACGAGCCGCCGTTCGTTTGCGCCGTCGGCGTCGGCAATCCAGAGCGAGCAGTATTCGTCTTCGCGGCGCGGGCAGCGGTTATATGTGACGCGCGCGCCGTCGGGCGAAATGCCGACGCGTCCGAAAATGTCGCCCGCGATTTTCTGCTCCGCGCCGCCCCGTATCGAAACCCGGTAAATGCCGCTCGATTCACTCGCCTGCCACGGCACAAAGCTGTAATAAAGCGTCGTGCCGTCGGGCGAGAATTCCAAATCGTAGTGATTAGCTTCAACCGGCGCAATGAGCTCGACGTTATCGCCGGTTTCGAGCCGCCGCAGCCAGATGGCTTCCGTTTCATTCGCCGCGCGATTCGTATAAACCAGATTTTTGCCGTCGGGCGAGAGCGCGGCGAAATTAACCTTTCCGTTTGCCGAAAGCTTTTCAACGTCGAACGGCGCGGTTAAAACGCTCGCCCGCTGCCGGAAAACGTGCAGGGCGTACCATGCGCCGGCGCCGAGCGCGACGACGAGAAAAATCACGGAAACGAGGAAAGCACCCGAGCGCGGTTTTTTGATTTGCGGGGCGTTTCTTTGTTCAAGGGGCGCGGCGGTTTGCCGGATTCGCGGTTTCGTTTCTTCGGTAATTTGCCGAACGTCGGCGATAAACCGGTAGCCGTGGCTTCGCACGGTCTTGATGTATTTCGGTTCGTGCGCGTCGTCGCCGAGCGCGATTCGCAATTGGCGAATGCTAAACGTCAGGTTGCCTTCTTCGACAAAGCTGTCCGCCCAGATTTTATCCATCAATTTGTCTTTTTCGAGCAGCCGCCCGTGATTTTCGACGAGCACCGTGAGCAGTTCGAAAACCTTCGGCGCGACTTCGACCGGCTTGCCGTCGCGTGTCAGAATCTTTTCTTCCGGGTCGAGACGAAACTCTCCGAATTCATATAACTCTTTGAAGGGCAAAGACATAACCGTTCTAGGAAAAAACTCATCTGTTTCTCATATTCAGAAAAAACACGGCTCGGAAACAACTAATTTAATTCTCATCTGTTTCTCAGGATTTCAAACCGGACGCTTTGTATAGTGAATGACGAGTGAAGAACAGTTTACCCGAACTTTTCATTTTGTCGAAGAAAAAGGGAGCTGGCGAGTTTGAGAAATAAAAAATTATATTGACCGGAGTAAATATAACCGGCATGAAAGGTGAACAAGATGCAGAAAAAAATGTTTTTGAAATTAGACAATGTGCGCGGCGATTCGCAGAGCGCGCGCCACGTCGGCGAAATCGAAGTTACGAGCTTTATGTGGAACATGCCGAATCATTCGTCGGGCACGGGCGGACGCGGACGGGCGACAGTTTCGGATTTGGTTATTACGAAACAGCAGGATAGAACGTCGGCGCTTTTATGGGTCGCCTGTCAAACAGGACAGCCTTTTGAAAAAGTGGTGCTCACGACCGAAGACCTTTCCGAAAAGGGAAGCTTGATTCGTTCGATTATTATCGGCTTGAGCGCCGTCGTTATGCACTCGATGACCGCCCGCGAAGAGGAAGAAACGATTACTTTGAATTTTGAAGGCATGAAATTATTACAGTCCTGAAAAGCGGGCGGATAAAGAAAAGTAAAAAATTATGAGAAAAAATATGGCACTAATAACAATGATTTTGACCATTCTCGCGTTCGGCGCGGGCGCGTCGCCGGCGCAGTTGACGCTCAAAATTCCGAAAATAAAAATCGATAAGACTGACAAGGAACAGTCGAAAAATAAAGACGCGACGACCAGCGATGTCAAAACCGACAAGACTGATTCAAAGCTGGTTTATGCGCCGCAAATGCCGACAAGTCAACCGGTTTTTCTGAAAAACTCGGTTTACGTGCAGGCGAAAACGACGGACGAATACTGGAAGATGCCGGGTCAGCGGAATTTTTCGAGCTGGGTTCCGCAGATTCGTTTCAACCAGTATTACAACGAGGAAAAGGTTTTAAATTACACGGTCGAATATTTCAACCCGGACGGCTCCGTGTGGTACAGCGAAAAGCTGGAATCATCGGGCAGAAACGCCGACCGTACCGTGCTCTATCAAAGCCCGAGTCCGTATTCGACCGGTATTCTGGACTCGAAAACGACCAACCAGACGGGCGTTTATTCGTTCAAGATTACCGGTTCAGATACGAAAGAAGTTCTTTTTCAGGGCAAATTCAAGGTCGGCAAAGTGAGCCGCGCCTACAGCGCGCAGGACAAGAACAAGTTTGATTTCTACGTCGAGCACGATTGGCTGATGCCGTTCGCGATGATCGGCTTTCACCACAGCCTCGACGAGGTCGGCGGAATGTCGCCGGAAGTGAGCGTCTGGCTGAAAGGTCCGGCTGAAGCAAGCGAGCTTGAAGCGCGCATTTTCTACAAAGGTCAGCAGGTCGCCTCGACCAAAGATGCGGGCGGCGCGAGCGATTACGACGAACGGCGCTCGGAATACGCGGCGGCTTTCGCGCCCGAAAAAATGTGGAAACGGTGGCAGTTCAGCTGGGGAAATTTCCTTTTCGACAACAACGGCTCTTTTAACCGCGAAAATTTTCCGAACGCGTTTTACGCCGATAAGAATCCGGGCGATTACACGGTGAAAATCTATCGCGGCGGCACGCAGATTCGTGAACTCGCGTTTACCATCGGCGCGGACGGTCGGATGGTCGCGCCCGCGTACTCGAATCAGATTCCGCTTCCATATTATCGAATAATTCTGCCGGTCAAAGTTATCGGCACCGGAGAAAAATGGGATGTGGCGGCTTGGAAAACCGACGCTTTCTACGGCAATCCTTTAACCGGATTCGCCGCGCAGTAAACAACAGTAAATTAATTATAAATGGAGAAATAAATATATGTTAGGAGAAATTTTAGTAAACAATAACGCAAATACGTCCCCGTCAATCTACCGCGAAACCCTGGAAATCTCGCGCCGGGTCAACTGGCGCGTCGAAGACATTATCGGCGGCGATAAACGGCTCGATTTTACGAAACCGTTTATGCCCGAATCGCTGGCGCGGATTGATAGATTGGATTTTCTGAGCGCCGAAGAAAAGCTCGTCCTGAATCAAATCAAAGGACATACTTATTTGCAGATTTTCGGTCTGGTCGAGGAATTCATCCTGCCGTTCGTGCTCGACCACGTGCGCCCGTCGCTCGATAAAGACGATTACCGCGTGCGCGCCTTTCTGCAATTCGCGGGCGAAGAAGCCAAGCACATTCAGCTATTTAAAACCTTTACGAAGGAATTTCATAGAGGCTTTCCGACGAAATGCGAAGTCATCGGTCCGCCGTCGGCAGTGGCGACCGCGATTCTCGTGCACCAGCCGCTCGGGGTGGCGCTCGCGATTCTGCTGATTGAATGGATGTCGCAAATTCATTACACCGACAGCATCAAGGACAATCAGGATTTGGACGCGCAGTTTAAGAGCCTTTTGAAAAATCACTGGCTCGAAGAAGCGCAGCACGCCCGGCTCGATACTTTAATGGTCGAAGCGCTCGCCGACGGGATGACCGAAGCGGAAATCGAAACGGCGGTTGACGAATTTTTGGAAATCGGCGGTTTTCTCGACGAAGGAACAAAGCAGCAGACGATTTTCGAGCTGGAAGCGTTTGAGCGCGCGACGGGCAGAACATTGACCGAGAGCGAGCGCGAAATATTTATCGCCGTTCAGCACCAGGCGAATCGCTATACATTCATCGGTTCGGGCATGACGCATCCGCGCTTTCTGGAAACGCTCGGCAAATTAAGTCCGGCGCAGCGGCAGCGAATTGAAGAAATCGCGCCCGTCTTCGGCTAAAACGAATTTTGGGTTCCGCTGCGTCGTCCGGCGCTCCGGTCTCCGGCTTCAAAGCGCGGAGCTTCACCCGGCTTGAAGCACAAAAAAGCGGCTGGCGCAGCGGAACCCGAAACGATTCTTAAACAAAGATTATTGCGAAGAAGATAATTCGCAGAAAGGAGAAAAGAAAATGGGCGGAATAGAGCCATTATACAGTTTTCAGATGACATTTTGGGTGACCGAAGTTAAAAAAGGAGTATCGGAAACGAGTACTTATTCGACGGAAATCGAAAAATTCGCGGTGTTCGGCGGTTCCAAAAGAACAATCAAAAAATACGGGGAAAACGGAATCGGCGATGCCGATATTATGTCGGAATTTTATCAGTCGAAGCAGTTTCTAAACTTAATCGTGACGCGCGCGACGGATTCGTTGTCGCTGGTTTTTCGCCGGCTTTACGACCGGCAGCTGCGCTTCGCGTTTAAGTTCGTGGTCAAAAGCCTGTCGACGGAATCGAGATTCCGCCACCTGCAGCTGGCGACGAAAAAGGCGCGCATCATCAAGCCGCCATCGCCCGGCGATGGCGGCGATACGCTGAATATTAAATATTCCGACCCGCAGGTATCTTACTGGCACGCAACTGACGAATCGATAGTTGGGGAGAGGATATAAACCCGGGGCAGCGGCGGAAAAATCTAAAACAGACACAGAGGAAAAATATATGAAGAAGGTAGCAATTATATTGTTGTTGATGACACTGGCGCTTAATTTCGGAATTCCGGTAAATGCGCAGACCGTTAAAAGAATTCAATTTGCAAAAGGAAAATCGTCGGCGACCGTTCGCGACGTGACGGGAACGAGCGGCGTTTATTACGACCTGCGCGTCCGCGGCGGACAAAAAATGGCGCTTAATCTTTCGCCGTCGGCAAAAGTCGGCATCAAGGTCGAAACGGCGGGCGGCAAAGAGGTTTTACTGCGCGAGGAGCGCGGCGGATTTTATGCGCTGTATTTCGAAGAAGGCGGCGATGTTTCGATTTTTGTCGGCTCGACGAGCGGCAAATCCGAGCCGTTTACATTAACCGTGAAAATCACGAACCTGGCTGACGTTTAAGGAGAAAGGAGAAGAAAAAGATGCCGACAAAATGGAACAGAGGCGTCCGGGAAACCGGAAAATTGAAGGTTTATAACAAAGCGGGCGGCTGGAGTGCCGCCGTTGACGGGGCAATCGGCTCGTTCAACAATCTCGGTTTGGGCGTGCAGCTCATCAAGGAAAGTGACGAAACGGCGGCAAACGTCGTCGTGGTGCTGGCGAACGGCGCCGACACGTACCCGCGCGGCAGTTATGTCTTGACGGCGGAAAAGTTTACAGCCGATATTCTGCACGGAATGGCAAAAACGCGGGCGACTTCGGCACGGCGCGGAAGAGACGTGGAAATAGATTTCGCGGTCGTTTTTCTGCCCGGCAGAGTGCCGAATGCGACGCCGAAGCAAAAGGAAGTGATTGTCGTTCACGAGTTGATTCACGCCAGCGGGCTCAACGGCGGACTGCCCAACGGCAGCGATGCGCCGAATAAAGACCACGATTCGGAAGGGATAATGTACCCGCAAATGCAAATCGCCGGCGACGGATTGATTGAACAACTACACGACAAAGGCGCGTCGCCGATGACGCCGATTCGCGTCGGCGTAAAAACCCGCTGCACATTGCGTATGCTCTGGACGAACGAGGGCTGCGAGCACAATTAAATTCCCCGGAAAACTAACCGGTTCAGCCCTGCTGCGAAGGCGGGGACGGGGAAAACTGCGTTCGAATTTAATTTATGAAAGGAAAAATTCGGTCAATTCCGAAGAAAAAAATACAAACATGAGGAGAAATAAAATGAAATTAACTAACTTAAAAAATATTAAAGAAGTAATCGCCATCTTCGCTCTCGCTTTGATGGTTCAGTTTTCAAACACAGTCGCGCGCGCAAGCAGCGACATTCCGGTGCCGGAGCTGCCGCCCGAATGCGGAAGCATTCAGGTCGAAGCGGGCAATGAAGTCGCGTTTCACGCCTATGCCATCGGCGTGCAGATATATCGCTGGAACGGCAGCGCGTGGACGTTTGTCGCGCCGGACGCGAATCTTTATGCCAATGCCGGCTACAACGGCAAGGTCGGTTTTCATTACGGCGGTCCGACGTGGGAAAGCAACAGCGGCAGCAAGGTTCTCGCCGCGCGCGTTACCGGCACGGGCTGCACGCCCGATACGACCGCCATACCGTGGCTCTTGCTGAAGAAGGTTTCGACCGACGGACCCGGAATTTTCAATAACGTGACGTTCATCCAGCGCGTCAGCACGACCGGCGGAGTCGCACCGACGCAAGCCGGAACCGTCGTCGGCGAGGAAAAACGCGTGCCGTACACGGCGGAATATTATTTTTATCGCGAGCAGGGGAATTAAACGGGTTTTCGCGATTAAGCGGAAATCTTCGGCGCTCCCACGCCATACAAATTAAATACAAAAAAGGATTTATATGAAAAATTTATCAAATTACCAAAAACTCCCGGTTTTACTTTCGCTGGCGCTCGTCATCATGCTTGCCGGGTCTGTTTTCGGGCAAAAACCGTGGGAAACAAAAACGGCGATTGGCAATTTAGCCGATGCGCAAGCCGTTAATGTTACGCCGCTTAATCTGTTGTCGGTCGAGGACGCGAAAGCGCCGGTGCGACAACTCTTTAAAAAACGAATTACCGTCAGTCCGAACGGACTCGGGTTTAGTATTGTGGCAATGAATATTCCTGCCGGTAAACGCCTGGTTATCGAGAACGTTTCGGCAATCGTGCGCTGCCCCGAGGGACGCCGGATGGACGTTAATTATTTTACCTATGTAAATAACGGCGACGGCGTCGCAAAGAAAACGTTTCATGTACTCGTGCTGCAAAAGCAGGGAAGTTTTAACGGCTCGGGGATTTTTGCCGCCAATCGCAAAGGACTGGTCTTTGCCGACGAACAAATCGGCGGCGAGCATTTCTCGGTCGGCGTTTCCGCCCGCCTCAGCGCCGCTAACGCCGGATTTGCGCAGGCGCAGTTTACGTTTACGGGTTACACGGAGGATTTACCGGCGGTTCGATAGACTTTCGGCGGCGGCTTTTTACGGATTCATTTTTTATTGAGGAGAAATTTATAAACAAATTGGAGAAATTATGAGAATTATAAAAATTATGCAAAACAAATTTTCGCTCGCCCTTTGGATGGCAGCCGTTTTGCTGATGCTGAGCGCAGCGCTTTCGGCGCAGGAAAAAATCGCTTTTGAAACGACGCGCGACGGTAACTCGGAAATCTACGTCATGAGCTCGGACGGCAGCGCACAAACTCGTCTGACCAACAGCACGGGCGAAGATTTTGACCCCGCATTCAGCCCCGACGGAAGCCGGATTGCATTTGTGTCGAGCCGCGACGGCAACTCGGAAATCTACGTTATGAACGCCGACGGCACGCTGCAAACTCGTTTGACAATGACGACTGCGGCAGGCGAAGGCGAACCGGCGTGGAGTCCCGACGGCAAAAAAATAGCGTTCAGCACGAGCCGCGACGGCAACTCGGAAATTTACGTCATGAACGCCGACGGCACGAATCAGGTTAATGTGACGAACAACTCTTTCAACGACAACGAACCGGCGTTCAGTCCCGACGGAAATCGGATAGCTTTTCATTCCTTCCGCGACGGCAGCGCCGACATTTTCGTGATGAACGCCGACGGCGCGAACCCGGTTAATCTGAGCAATTTTCCGGCAGGAAACGAAACGGAACCGGTATGGCACCCGAGCGGCAACAAAATCGCTTTTCGCGGTCTGCGCAACGGCACGATTGATATTTATCTGATGAATACGGACGGCACCGACCAGATTAATCTAACGCCCAATACCGTCGGATTCGATTCGCAGCCCGCTTTCAACCGCGCCGGGACGAAAATCGCTTTTCGCTCCGACCGCGACGGCAACCGCGAAATCTATACGATGAATCAGGACGGCACAACCCAAACCAATGTCACCAATGACCTCGGGTTCGACGGCGAACCTTCGTGGAGCGTTGCGTCCGTCAATGCGCCGAACGACGCCAGAGTCGATTTTGTCAGCGCAAATCAAGTGCGGCTGACGTGGACGGACGCTTCCGCCAACGAAGACGGATTCGCTGTCGAACGCTGCACCGGCGCCGCCTGCACGAACTTTGTCGAAATCGGGCGCACGACTGCGAATGAGACGTTTTTTACCGACGACGGGCTGGCTCGAAATACGCAGTATTCTTACCGGCTGCGCGCCTTTAATGCGTCCGCCGCGTCCGCTTACACAAGCGTCGTGACGGCGAAAACTTTGAAGAAGTAAAGAAAGCGAGGTTTCGATTGTCCGGCTTCGGGCGGCATTCAGCTTCCGTCGAAAGCCGCCCGCCGGACAATCGAACCCCGAACCCGGGCAATTACGAAAAGTAATGCGCGGGCGATGAAAAAATAAAAATAGAGGAAATTAAAAATATGGATACAGCAAAATTACAGATGACGCCGGAAATGGAGGCGTTAAAAACAAAACTGAAAGCAACCTGGATGGCGGGCGATTTTGCCAGAATTGCCGAATCATTCTCGAACGGCGCCGCCGAATTTGTCGAGCGCTTAAATTTAAAGCCCGGCATGACGGTTTTGGACGTCGCCTGCGGCACGGGCAATCAATCGATTCCGGCGGCGCGCTCCGGCGCGCTCGTGACGGGAATCGATATTGCGCCGAACCTTTTGGAAGAGGCGCAAAAATGGGCGGAAAACGAAGGGTTGGAAATCCGTTTCGACGAAGGCGACGCCGAAAATCTGCCGTACAGGGACGCCGGTTTCGACGCGGTCGTCTCGATGTTCGGCGCGATGTTTGCGCCGCGTCCCGAGCGCGTTACGAGCGAGCTTCTTCGCGTTTGTCGCGCCGGCGGACTCGTGGCGCTTGCCAACTGGACGCCGGCGGGCTTTGTCGGGCAGATGTTCAAGACGACCGGAAAGCACGTTGCACCGCCTGCCGCGATGCCTTCGCCGCTGCTCTGGGGCGATGAAAAAACGGTTCGCGAGCGGCTCGGCGACCGCGTTTCGCAGATTACTTTCAAAGAGCAGTTCATTTCCTTTAAGTTCCCGTTCGGCGTGGCGGAAACGATTGAATTCTGGCGCGAGTTTTACGGTCCGACGCATAAGGCGTTTGCCGCGCTCGATGCGGGCGGACAGGCGGCTTTGCGGCGCGATTTGGAAGACTTGTGGGCGGAAAACAATCTGGCAGCCGACGGCACGACGCACGTCACGTCGGAATATCTGGAGATTACGGCGGTTCGCAGCGCTTAGACGGAAAATTTTATATTTGTTACTTTGACCATAAAAAGGTGACTGAAATTCTGTTTTGGAAAAAGCATCGGGTTTCGGACGAGAAGGTTAAAAAACAGTAGCGCGCGGGAAGCTTTATCATGAATTTGCGATTTACAATGCGGGCGGAACATCTTAGAGCAAATCTAAAGTAAATGCGATACATAACCGCAGTGTTTAATCCAATTTCGAGCATCAGTCGCGGTAATCAGTTTGATTGCCGCGCTGATCGCTTCCGATAGCTTTTCGTAAGTTCTCGCGCCGACTGATCTTAAGTGTGTCTTCAATTTCGACCAGCACATTTCAATCGGATTCAAATCCGGTGAATATGGCGGCAGAAACAATAATTCAATCTGCGCCTCGATAAATAATTGCTGTACAGCACGCGTTTTATGTACTGCCAGATTATCCCAAATCACACAATCTCCCGGTCTTAATTCCGGCAATAATACTTCTTTGACAAAAACCTTCATCGCCGCAGTGTCGGTCGCTCCGCGAAAGCTGAGCGTCGCCATCAATCCGGCACGGTCAAGCGCACCGATCAATGTCACGCTCTGACCGTAATTCTTCGGCACTGTGCCGAGCGCCCGCACCCCGCGCAACGCTCGTCCGTAATGGCGCGCCATCGCCAGATTGACTCCGGTTTCATCAATAAAGACGACGCGTCGGTCCGACAATTCCGATTGCTGCGACCGCCATTGGATTCTCAACTGCCGGACTCTTTGTGAATCGCGCTCACTGGCATGGAAGCATTTTTTTTCAATCCCAAACCTTGTCGCAGCAGCATCCGGCTCATCGTTTTCGTCGAAACTGCAACTTCGTATCGATCATTCACACGATCAACCAACTCACAGAGCGTTAAATCGCATTCGCTTTCGATCTGTGCCGCCAAAAAGTTCATGATCTGAGGCGTCAAGAGTGGTTTCATAACCGCACCGCGCGGCTTTGGTAAAAGCGTTTGATCTACTCGCAAACGACGCAGCAGCTTGACGATGAAATTCAAAGAAACCCGAAAACGAGCGGCTAACTCACGCTGCGTAATCCCGCCGGACTGATAAGTTTCGACAATCTTTTCACGTAAATCAAGAGAATAAGCCTTCATTCCATTATTTTACACTTGTCACTCTTTTACTCAAGATTTGCTATAACATATTCGGGCGGAATAACTAGCGATTTGTCGAATGATTCGATTTCTCTTAAAGATTGAAGAACGGTTTTATCGGGTGCAAAGACTAAAACATTATGGCAATATCTTTCATCTTTGGGATATTTATTAGCCAAAAGAAACTCGTAAAAGATTGATGTTGCCATCAAAATAGTTTTTCCGAGTCCCATTGTCAGAGCAAAGATATAATTCGGGTAACTTTGCTCTACTTCTCGCATTTGCTGAAAGACAGCAAGAAATGTTTCTTTGTCTTCACTTTGATTAAATTCAAGCGGATTAAAAAGTGTAAATTGACCTTTTGCAGTTACGCCCGTATCAGGTCTGTTTTCAAATTTATCGCGTCTGTTATACCAATCTTCAAAGATGCGGTGTAAATGCTTGTTATCGCAAAATTCTTTTAAGAAAACATACATTTCCAATGCCTCAAACTGTGGTCTTCTGAGATAGGCAGTTCCTTCGCTTGGGTCGTTAAAGCTAAGAAATTTCTTTGTCAACTGTTTGTAATTGCCAACTATTTTCTTCCGTTCCTGTTCGTAAAATAATTTGAGATAAACGTAAAAAGGAAATTCAACCTCAATTTGTTTTCTTGTTCTTTGTGCCATTGGTTTTACTTAATTGTCACTTCTAAGGATTCACTTAGCAAATCAGTTATTTTTACGCGAATTGTTCCTGCGTCTGCGGGAATTTGATATTTCCCTGTAACTAATTCGTTTCCTTCGGGTATATTAACTAATTTTGGCTCGAAGATAGCTCCATCGAAATTGAAGTCAATCATTACTGATTCGACTAACTCTTTCCAATCCTCAACATTTTGTTTGTCGAGAGAAAGTTTTTGAAGAAGATTCATTGGATAAAATTGTTTGATAATAATCTTGCCGTTTTCCCTGAAAATTTCCGCTTCGGAATCACGCTTAAATTCGAGCTTTGATTCATCTCTCAGAATATCTACAACCTCAACATCAATTTTGTAAGGCTTCATTTCGTTTTGAAGCTGCGCGGAAAGGTCGGGTTCGTGTCCCATACAAACAAGAGTTATGTATTCAACAGGTTTATTCGGGTTTTCACTCTGTCTTTTCTCAAAAGTAGTTTGGCTAAAACCTGTAATTAGTTCATTCAAATCTGCTCGTGTTGCAATGCGATTAATAGGCATAATTTTTACCATTCGACCATCTTTTTCGCCATCATAAAGGGAGCTATTAACTACGGGTTGAATTTCCAAAGCCTTAATGAGTAAATCCTTTGCTTCTAATTCATTTCTAAAAAAATCGTAATGATTAACATTATAAGTTTGGAAGCCTGTATAGAATTTATCTATTTTCGTTTCATTAGCTTGAAAATTAAGCTTGGAATTTGTATTAGCTTCATATAACTCTTCTGCAACTGTAATTAGTCTCTTAGTCGTTGTTTGAACTGCCCCAAGATTTATATCCGCCCCAATAAACCGTCTTCCAAGTTTTAAGGCAACTGCCTGAGTAGTTCCACTACCCATAAAACAATCGAAAATTAAGTCATTAACATTAGTTGATGTATTTATGATTCTAGCTAACAAAGACTCAGGTTTTTGTGTAGGGTAATCAACTCTTTCACCTGATTGGGAGCTTAATGCTGATACATCATCCCACAAAGATTGGATGGGCACTCCTTGCCCTTCATCAAGATATAGTTTTTTTCTTGGAACATTACCTTCTGATGTTTGAACAACTAAACCCTTTTGTATCAAATCATTCATCTTTTCTTTTGAGTAACGCCAATGTCGCCAAATTCCAAACACCTCATAAAAGGGGTTGCCTTTGGTGTCACCTCCTGGGGCTGTCATACTAATCAATTGATAGCGTCTTCCTGTTTCAGGCTCAACGTTCTTATAAAATGAATCAATATATTCTTGTGTGTATTTGTATTGACAAATTAAGTTAGCATTCTCGCTCCGGCGTGAAATGCATATTGCTCTTTGTAAACTTGCAGCGGAGTTTTATTTCCGATGCCTTGATGCGGGCGCTGACAGTTATACTGCATTTCCCACAACCGATGCTGAT
>DASWRC010000288.1:0-74702 GCA_036403375.1 Pyrinomonadaceae bacterium | reverse complement strand
CACTCGAAGAAGCCGTGCGCAAAATGTCGTCGCTTCCCGCCCAAAGACTGGGCTTAAAAGACCGCGGCGTGATTAAAAAAGGCGCCAAAGCCGACCTCGTTTTGTTCGACCGGGAGACGGTTATCGACCGCGCGACGTTTGCCGCGCCGCAAACCCTTTCGGAAGGCATCGAGATTGTTTTCGTCAACGGCGTCAAAGTTTGGGAAAACGGCAAAACGACCGGAAACCTGCCGGGCGAGATTTTACTGAGGAAGTGATACTACCTCGGTGATTTTTCCGCTCTGCAATATTTGGTCGAGATTATTTCTATTTATTTCAAACTGGACGGTGTTCTTGTAAGTGGCAGTCGTCGGAAGCGCAATCGTTTTTCCATTGATTCTGAATTCAAAGTTACTTATCTCCTCTAAGCTAAGTGTCAAATAAATCTTTTCCTGCGGGCTGATTCTTTTTACCTCGCCCGGTTCAAGATAAAAGAGTCCGATTTTACCGTCAACGGTTGCGAGAACCGGAGTTTTCTTTCCGGTAGTTTCGAGCTCGATTTTCATCTCCGCAACGGAAGCCGTATTTGAAGCGGTATTTGAAACGGTATTTGAAACCATATTTGAAGCTGAATTGGTTAATGAAATAGCTGAGGAATTTGAGTTGTTCGACAGATTTGGACTGACTGAAGGGTTGATAATTCTCACAATAACGAGCACCGATGCGACCAGAAAAAATATCCCGACCATTCCGCCGATCACAAAAACTAAATTCATCGGCTTTCCAGCCACGCTCGATGCTGAACCGAACGATTTTTGCGGATTTCCCGATTGCCTGCCGGATTGTTGAAACTGCACGGCTGGCAGCGTCGCTGAAAAAGCAGGTTCGTTTGTCGGCGGCGTTTGTTTGAAATGCGTCATCACCGAATCGTTCGGCAACGAGCTTTCGGTCGGCGCGGGAATGTTGAGATTTTGCGGAGCGGCGACGGTTTCTTTTTCCGGTTCGTTTGTTTCGTCGCTTTCTTCGAGCGTCGGAATTGTCGGCAGATTTTCGGTGCGTATCCGGAAAACTTCGGTCGGCGCGAATGTCGGGTGCACGATGCCGACTAAAGCTTTTTGTAGCTCGTCGCGCATTTCGGTCGTCGTTTGATAACGATTTTCCGGCTGTTTGGCTAAAGCTTTATAAACAATTCTTTGCAGGTTTTGCGGAACGTCGGCGGGCAAAGGCTCCAATTCTTTCGTCAAAATCGCGAACATTCTCTCGGACGGGTGTTCCTGCGGAAACGGCAGACGGTCGGCTAAAAGAGCGTAAAGCACGACGCCGACCGACCAGATATCGGTCTGGACGGTGCGTTTGCCGTCGAACGATTCGGGCGACATATAAGCGTCCGTGCCGATAATCGCCGAGCTCACGACGGTCGTGTTCATCGCCCGCGAGATACCGAAATCGGCGAGCCGCGGCGTGTCGCCTTGCAGCAGGATATTCTGCGGCTTGATGTCGCGGTGAATAATTTTACGGCTGTGCAGAAATTCCAAGCCGTTCAGAATTCCGATGGTCATTTCGACCGCTTTTTGAAGCGGCAGTTGACCGTCGCGCTTTAATCTATCAGCCAATGAACCGCCGCTCGCGTATTCGCTGACGATGACGACCTGAGAGTCGATAATGTCGGCGTCGATAATCGGCAGGACGTTCGGATGCCCGCTCGCCTGTTCCCACAATTCGGCTTCCTGACGAATCGCGTCCAGATTAACCTGTTCGTCGAGCGGCAATTTGACCGCGACCTTTTTCGTCACGAACTGCGAGCGTTTTTCCGCCAGCCAAACTTCGCCGAAACCGCCGCGCCCGAGTTTGCGAAGAAGCGTGTAGCCGCCGATTTGTCGTCCTTCGTAGAACATCTCTGCTCACCTCAAATTTTTTTTTCTGTGAAGTGTAGCATATTTCGGAGACTTGCGGAGAAAAATTTTAACTGTTTAATGCGTAGCGCTGAATCGTGAAAAGCTGATTGATGCCTTTTTCCGCCAGTTCGAGCATCGCGTTCATCTGCTCGCGGTTGAACGGCTCGCGTTCCGCCGTGCCTTGAATTTCGATGAATTTGCCGCTTCCCGTACAGACGACGTTCATATCCACTTCGGCAGTCGAATCTTCCGCATAGCATAAATCCAGGACGGGCGTGCCTTCGACGATGCCGACGCTCACCGCCGCAACTTCCGAGAGAATCGGATTGCGCTTGATTTTACCGTCGATCAGAAGCTTTTTGACCGCCAGCGCGAGCGCCACGCACGCGCCCGTGATTGACGCACAGCGCGTTCCGCCGTCCGCTTGAAGAACGTCGCAGTCAATCATAATCTGGCGTTCACCCAAGATGGAAGTATCGACGACGGCGCGCAAGCTGCGCCCGATGAGCCTTTGAATCTCCTGCGTTCTGCCCGACGGGCGAAGCGTTTCGCGGTTTGTGCGGGTATTGGTCGCGCGCGGCAGCATCGCGTATTCCGCCGTCACCCAGCCAACGCCTTTGTTTCTTAAGAACGGCGGCACACGTTCTTCGACTGTCGCCGCGCAGATAATTTTCGTGCCGCCGACTTCGATAAGCGCCGAGCCTTCGGCATACGGCAAAAAATTCGGCGTGATTTTTGTCTCGCGCAGTTGGTCGAGCGTGCGGTTGTCAATTCTCGTGTAACTCATTGTTATTTTTATCACGGAGACACGGGGAAATTTAATAAATTTCCCCGTGTCTCCGTGATTCATTTATCCTTTAATTCATCAATTCCAAAAACTTCGATTGCTTCGAGTTTGGCGGGCTTTACGCCTAGAAATCTTTCGGCGACGCGCGCAAATCTTTCAGCCGCGTCCGTGACGTAAAAATGGTCGAGGTCGTCACACAGACGGCGTTCGCCCGTCACTTTATTCGGATTTGCCAAATCTTTTTCTTTCAAAAGCGTCGCGACTTCTTCGGCGCACGCCTCGCCCGAATCAATGAGTGTAACATGTTCGCCGACGGTTTGCTGAATGACTTCGCGCAAAATAGGGTAATGCGTGCAGCCGAGAACGAGCGCTTCCGGCTCGAAATCGATGATTTTGCTTAGATACTTTCTGGCAATCGAAAAAGTTTCGGATTGTCTCGTCCAATTTTCTTCCGCCAGCGGTACAAAAAGCGGGCAGGCAGTTTGAATGATTACCGCCCGTTCGGACGCCTGCTGAATTGAAGCCTTGTAAGCATCGCTCTGAACGGTCGCTTCCGTCGCAATAACCGCAATCCGCGGCTTTTCAATATTCTTCGTAACTTCGACCGCCCGGCGCGCGCCCGGACCGATAACGCCGACCACGTCAAGCCCGATTTTCTCCCGGATTTTCGGCAGTGCGAGCGCCGACGCCGTGTTGCAGGCGACGACCAGAATCTTTATCCCGCGCGACGCTAAGAATTCGGAATTCTCAATCGCGTAGCGCTCGACCGTCGCCAGCGATTTTGTGCCGTAAGGCACGCGCGCGGTGTCGCCGAGGTATATAAAATGCTCGTTCGGCAGACGATTATGCAAAGCGCGGTAAACCGTCAAACCGCCGACGCCCGAATCGAAAATGCCGATTGGCAGATGATTCGTCGGCGATTGGCGATTGGCGATTGGCAATTTTCCGGTCGTTTTATTCATTGAAAGAGAAAAGGATAGATTTGAATTTTCGGAAAGTCAAAAATTGTATGCTCGAATACATTTTTGCGCGCGGAAAAAAGTTAGAGTAAATCATACGGTTATCTGCTGGCAAAAGGGGATTTAGTGGAATTTTTCGGTATTAGGCTGGTTGGGCTGACCGGCGAAAACGGTCATAAACTGCTGCTGACCTTCGGATTTTTCGTCGTCTTTTTCATCCTGCGCTACGGTTTGACCGCCGCTGCCGGCGCCATCATTCGCGGCAGGCGCAATGAACAATCGCGTTTCTGGATTCAGCAAACGCTGAGCCTCGTTTTGGCGATTTTGCTGATTGCCGGCTTTCTTTCAATCTGGTTCGACAATCCCGAACGGCTCGCAACCGTCATCGGCTTTGTTTCCGCCGGACTCGCTTTTGCGCTGCAAAAGGTCGTGACGTCAATCGCGGCGTATTTCGTTATTTTGCGCGGGCAGATTTTTCGCGTCGGCGACCGCATCCTGATGAGCGGCGTGCGCGGCGACGTGATTTCGCTCGGATTTACGCGGACGACAATTATGGAAATGGGACAGCCGCCGGGCGAGCGTCCCGACGACCCGAACGTCTGGGTTAAAAGCCGCCAGTTCACGGGGCGCATCGTGACGGTGACGAACGACAAGATTTTTGAAGCGCCGGTTTTCAACTACTCGCGCGAATTTCCCTTTATCTGGGAAGAATTGACTTTGCCGATAAAATACACGGGGAACCGCCGCCGCGCCGAAGAAATTATTCTCGAAGTGGTCAATCGCCACGCCATTCACGAAGAAGAAATCGACGCCGAAACCCTGGAAAAAATGCAGCGTGAGTTTTACGTTTCGCGCAAGGATTTGGAACCGCGCGTTTATTACCGCCTGACGGATAACTGGATTGAAATGAACACGCGCTTTCTGACCAAGGAGCACGGCTCGCGCGATAGGAAAGACAAAATGAGCCGCGAGATTCTCGACGCCTTCGAAGCCGAAAACATCGAAATCGCCACCGCTTCGTTCGAAGTTCTCGGCACGACCTCAATTCGGCTGGTCGGCGACGGGAAAATTAGTTGAGGTTTAGTCTCACGAAACTCTGCATTCTGCACTTAAACGGCAATAAATATTTGCAAAAAATGCAGCGTTCCGGCTTTTTAAGTTCGATTTTATTGTTGTCCGAAGCCTTAGAACATTCCTTTTTTTCGCTTGACCGCCTCGCGCACCGTATCGAAGCATTTTCGCAAATCGCCTTCGAGCTTTCCCGCATCGTCGTCCGCGTTGTAAGTAATGTCGATTTCCTCTTTGCGCGAGCTGAACGCGCTGAACCAGTGTTCGAGCGAAATCCGCTGCCGGAAAATCTTGTAAGTCCAGGTTCCTGAACGATATTTTCCCTGCGTATGGTCTTCGATTTCAAACTCTTTGAAGACCGTTTTCGATTCCCGCCCGATTTTGTCCAGACAGTGCGCGACCGCTTGTTTTGCTTCTTCCTGCGTTGCCATTTTTTTGATTAGTTTTCGCTGAATTGTTTGCTGAATTAGTTTTTGACGCTCGCGGGCGTCAAAATTCTTTCCGGTTTGCCATTATAATCTATTTCACGCGACTTCTCAGCCGAAAGCATTGATTAAATTCGTGCGAATGTATAAAATGAGCTGAAAAACCCCCATTCGGTCATTCACGAAAAATTTATCAAAAAAAGCTGTGCTCTGAAAATCTTTTCAAGATTGAGAGTTAAAAGAGAGGTTAACAATTATGAAAAACATCCGTTCGAGCTTAATGCTCGGGCTTTTTCTATTAAGTCTGGCGGTTGTCGCCAAAGCCCAATCAGACGTTTCGGCGTTTGCCGGAAACTGGATGCTCGATAGAGAAAAAACCAACACGAGCAAGGATTTTCCGCAAAAATTGAAAAACTACAAAATGGCGGTCAGCGGCGTCGCCGGCGGATTTAGGGTAAGAAGCCAAATCGACGGCACGGTCGAGATTCAATCCGCCGGAACCGGAAGCGTCACGCCGGTTACGCAAAGCGCCAGCCGCATCAGCACGGCGCAGGCGCAGGGCGCAACGAACACTAATTCCAAAATAAACTACGGCGGCACGATGGCGTTGTTTTTTACCGTTAATGATGCGACTTATAATCTGAACGGCGAAGAAGTGAAGCTGGAAACCCCGCAAGGACCGGTCAGAGTCAAGGCAAAACCGGACAAAACCGGCAAGGCGCTGCAATTTACCACTATCCGCCGGATGAAAATGCCGACCGGAGAGATGGAAATCACCATCCGGGAAACATGGAAACTTGCCGAAGACGGCAAATCGATTAAACTCCTCAGATCGGTCGAAACCCCGAGCTCGCGAGACGAAATTATTATGATATTAACAAAGGTCGGTTAATAATTTCTTTGCCCAGGTTTAATGCCCGCGAGACAGTAAGAAACTGTTTTCGCGGGCATCTTCTTTTTGAAAAGAAAGAAAACTTCAAAACCGAAGATTTCCTTTATTTTTCCTGTCAATCCAGGCAAGTCAATTTTGCCGTTTTTGACCGCCTGAAAACCTTCTCCGGTGAGTGTTTTTGCACAAAAATAGAATTTTCCGGCGATAATCAGGATATGGCAAAGATGAAGCCGCTGACAACAAAAGAGAAATTAGTTTCTCGGACGAAAACGCGGCTACGAAAACCCGTAAAGTGACTTTCTTTGAGTCGGAATACAACGAAAGAGAAAAAAAATGGGGAAAGCTATTAGCCTTCCCCATTTCATCCCATTTCCAAATAACGGGCTTTACTATCTAAAGCAAAGCCTAAAATTGGAACCTTGCCCCCAACTGAATCTGGCGGGGAGCCAGGGTGATCGTGTTATTGATCGTTGTCGTTGCTCCGAAGGGCAGGGTAGTCGCGTTACCCGCGTTATAAGTCAACACGCCGGTCGTGAAATTGATGCTGGAGATATAAGAAGTATTCACGCCCGTGACATTCGAACGGTTAAAGATGTTGAATCCTTCGGCGAGTAATTCAAGTCTCATATTCTCACCGAACCTGATTCTTTTCGAGATACGCAGGTCAGTCGTCGTCGTGTACGGACGACGATAGACGTTACGCAGGGACGGGATGCCGAGAACGCCGCCGGCACCGAAGAGCGTGTTTGACGGAGTGCTGAAGCTCGGCGGAAATGTCGCCGGTATCGCCGCAGTCAGCGAGTATCCCGACGATATCACGAAGATCGGCGATATCTGTAAATCTCCGAAGATCGCCTTCGCCACGCCGGTTTTTGCAAAGCCGAAGAATTCCGCCGGTCTCAAGACGCCACTGGCGACGAACTTGTGCGGAATGTTGTTACTCGAATAACTCTTGTCGTACGACAGATCGAAAGGATTGCTGACAGTCATAAAGGATGCCGCAAAAGTTCCGAACTGCTGCCCGTAATCGATCGCCCTCGACCAGGTGTAGTTGCTCTGGACGCTCCATCCTTTGGTCATCCGGCGCTGGAACTGCAGCACGAGCGCGCGGTATCTGGATTTGGAAACGCTTTCCATATCGATGATGGACGAGAAATTCGTGATCGGACGGGTCGTCGTCGAAGTATTGCCGTAACTAAGAAAATACGGAACCGTAAAAGTCGTGCCGTCATCCGGACCGCCGCTGATCGTATAGGTCTTAGTGCTCGTCGGCGGCGGAAGATTAAGGTCGATGAACGCCGGCAGTTTATTGGCTGCGGTGTATAGAAAAGATGCGGAAAATACCGTATTCTTCGCGATCTGGCGTTCAAAAATAATATCGAACTGGTGAACCTCCGGATTCTCGAAGTTCGGAGCTATCGTCGTGATGCTCAAGCCCGCGCTGGATCTTGTCGGAGTCGCCGCCAGAACGCTCGGGAAACTGGGCGTCGCAATCGGATTGCCGCTTGCATCCACAAGCCCGGTTGTCGTCGGAGTGATCGACTGAGCCGATAGTTGTGACCCCGCCCCGCCCGTATTGGTAATTGCGCTCGATAGAAATGTATTCGGCACTCGACCGTGATAGATTCCGTAGCCGCCGCGCAGCACCGTCTTACCGTTTCCAAAGACATCCCATGCAGCACCGATACGCGGTCCAAAATTATTTTTGTCGCTCGGGAAATTGCCGGTGCGGGCGATGAGCGCGTTGGCTTCAGCCTGCGAGTATCGCTGGGGTATCGTCGAAGTCAGCGTGTTCAGCGTCGGCACAAGCGTGTTCGGGAACTGCGGGTCGGGGAATTTCTGATATTCATAACGCAGACCGAGATTAAGCGTCAGCCGACCATTAACACGCCAGTCATCCTGAACAAAGAACGCATAGTCCGGCGTCTCAAGAGTGTAATCCCTTAAACCGAATGACTGCTGAAAGGTCGAGTACCGCTTTTGAGCCGGCAGCCCGTTGGTCGCCGTCGTGTAATCGGTTATGAAATCCTGAATCGTGTTGTACGAGTATGAACCGTACTCGCTACGCAGATTGCTGATGAAGTCCTTCGAAAACTTAATATCGAAACCGGTCTTCAGTGTATGGTTGCCGAGGGCTATCGTCAGAGAATCGACGAACTGAGTCGTGTGTTCGTCAGGAAAAGAGGCACGCTGAAAGTTAGTGCTCGTACCGAACTGGAAACCCACATTGGCAGCGGCTGCGAATGAAACTGACGGCAGCAGTCCATTGATGGTTGTCCCGCGACCGGCGAGCGCAGCTTCTGCCGCGGACGGGTTTTGCAGGATAGACCGGGCAAATTCGTGCCCTCTTTGAAAACGAAACTCATTGACGATTGTGGATGTGATGTTTGACGTCAATCGGACATTGAATGTATCGATGTCGACAAAGTCGTCACCAAAATCTGCCGCTCCGACGTTGACGACCGTCGGGGTCTGAAACGCGTTCAATCCAGTCGTGCGGACGCGATTGTACGAGACCGTCAATGTATTGTGGTTGTTTATATTCCAATCGATCTTCGGGAAAACGATCTTTTGATCCTGCCTTCTCGGCGCCGTTCCCGTGAGAGAACGGAGGAAAGTAAAAGCAGCGTCAGCTTGAGTTTGCGAAATGCCGCGACAGAACAACTGCTGACCGGGGTTTAGACCGGTGGTGCCGTTTGCCGGACATGTACCGCTCGGCGCGACAACCGCGATCGGGTTGAAGGCAGTCGAGAACTGGGGCGTTGCCACGCCGGGGAAATTTCGCTTCTGCTGATCGTAGTTAAAGAAAAAGAACAGCTTGTCCTTGATGATCGGACCGCCGATCGCCCCGCCGAACTGATAGCGAGTGTCTCTCGGCTTAACGGCGATGAGACCCGTCGGTGTCGGAAGAAGCGCCGAAGGATTGCGAGCGCCCCATCGATTATCACGGTCGAAGAAAAAGAGCTCGCCGCGAAATTCGTTTGTGCCGCTCTTCGTAACCGTGTTGATGACGCCGCCGGCAGCACGTCCATACTCAGCCGAGTAGTTCGTGTTATTGACTTGAAACTCGCGGACAGCCGCCTGACTCACCGAGTACTGGATGCGTGTGCGCCCGCGTTCCTCCGAGAAGAACGTGTTGTTGTTGTCGGTACCGTCGAGCGTGTGGTTGTTCAAGAGCGATGAGAGACCGCGAAAACTGTTAAGTCCAAAATCGCCTTCAGGATTGACACCCGGAGTCAGACGAGCAAAATCGGATGCGCGCCGACCATTGATCGGCAGCTCGCTGATCTGTGTCTGGTCGATGTTAGTCGCATTCGCCATGTCATTCGTGTTAACGACCGGCGCCTCGCCGGCATTAACTTCCACCTGTGCGCTGGTGCCGGTTACCGACATCGCTAAATCGAGCGACGTCTCACGTCCAACCTCGACGATAACGCGCTCAGCCGTTACGGGCGCAAAGTTGCCGGACGCGGCTTGAACGGAGTAGGTGCCGGGCTCCAGATTCGTAACGCGGTATTCTCCGCCTTCCGAGGTCGTGACAGTCACGACCTTATTGGTCCCGAGATTTGTTACCGTAACGGTCGCATTTGGAATTACCGCGCCCTGCGGGTCCGCGACCTTGCCGCCAATCGCACCGGTAGTTTGGTTCTGTGCGAATATGCCGGCATTAAGCGCGATAGCTGTAACTACCGTCGCTAAGAGTACTCGTATAAACTTTTTTGCATTCATCATAATTTTCCTATACGGGGTTTGATATGTTTTTATAAAAATCGCCTTCGTTTAAAACTTGATAAGTCTGAAATACTGGAATTCGGATGTTTATTCTATTTTTTGGATTTTCTGCCGCCTGAGCACGCTATACAACCTATCCGATGTCACAAAACCTACTTGCCGAAAAACGTTTATTTTTCAGCGGTTTAGTCGAACTATTCAAGCTGTGTCTGGTTGTTTCCTAAATTTCCCAAGTTTTTATCTCAGGCTTATATCGGTTAGAAAGCAATTCCGATACCGAAAGTTGTCGTTCAAAGGCTTACCTGTGACCAAGTAAAATCTATGCGTACGTAACCGACTGCCTGTTCCAACTCATCCGGCGTCCGCGCTTTGACTCTCCTTAAGAAACTTCGACCACATTTTTTCAATCGGTGAACAGTCCGGCGAATATGGCGCGAGCCATAAAATCTGCCCGCCGCACTCCTTAACTATTTCGTCGATGCAGCTCGCTCGATGCGACGTTAGATTATCAAGCACAATAATATCGCCGACGGCAATCGTTTCGCAAGACCTGCTCGCAATAACAGTTAAAAGCAACCGTCCCGAGTGCTCCTTCCAAAATCGACGACATTTAGCCCGCTTCTTATATCCTTCTTAAACCTCAATGTTTATCGGTAAATTCAGTATTATTCGGGGTATTATGGAAATAACAAAAAGAAAGGTTGGTGGAGGCGGCGGGAATTGAACCCGCATCCAAGAGTTGCGACCAGTAGACTCTACACGTTTAGTCGCGTTCACTTAAAATTTCGCTTTTCGCAAGCAGGTGAACCGACAAGACCTTGCAAAAAGCTAACCTGACTAACGATTCGAAAGCGTTCGCAGGTGGAGAACGCCTTCTAGCTTGAACTGTGTTATGCCTCAACCGGTCGCATCAAGCAGACTTCCGGCGAGACACTTGTGGCTAGTGTTTAGACTAGGCAGCAAGAGCTAATTCTTGATTAGCATTTGTGTTTCTTACAATGTATTAACGGTCTATCGTAAGCAAGCCCGACGTGCATCCAAAGATCTATACAAGCCCCTGTCGAAGCCTGTCGCCCCCAAAGCGAGGTTTAAGTATAAACTCTTTCTTTCAAAAAAGAAAAAGTGCGGATTTTAAGATGAAATCCGCACCCGAAATGTTGGCTGTAATTTCCCGCTTAGCGGTATGTAATGTTAAGCCAGCCGCTTAATTTGCCGCTCGCGCCGCTCGGGGTGTAAATCGGAAGATTGGGGTACTGAACTTCGACGAGTCCATACCACGGGTCGCAAAAAACCATCGTGCCGTCCGAATAAACCTTGTCGCAGACGACGAAATGCCCGCCCGAAGTCCATGCGATATGACAGATTACCGGCGTGCGGTCGGTGACGTAGGTTCCCAGATAATCCCACAGCTTGTTGACGGGAGAATAGGTAACGGCGTAGGTTTTAACGCCTTCCGCGTTTAAAACGTATGACAGGTTGCCTGCCATCGTCCCGCCGGTCGCCGTCCATTTGCCGTCGTATTTCTGCGAAAGCTCGCGCGCTCTGCCTTCGGGGTTGACCATACACTGCAATTTATAAAGGCTTTCGCACATCGCCACCGAAGCCGGTCCGCACGACTGTGATAATTCCTGAAATATTATGTAATGCGAACCGCCTTTACTATCCGATGCGATTCTTGCTGTTCCTTTATCCTCGTTCCAACTCATTAATTTTTAAGACTCCTTTTAATAAAAATCTGTCGGGGTGACGCTGAAACATCGGACATTTGCCGGAGAGGGCGTAAAATTCTTTAAAAATCAAACGCGACCGCCGCGCGCCGATTTCGTTTGTAAAACCTGGGTCTGTAATTCGAGATAATCGACGAGCTTCAGGAAATCCATGCGCGGGTACGAATAGCGCCCGACCGTCTTAAAAGCGAGCTGTGCCTTTGAGCCGTCGAAAAGGTGAAAACCCCAGTAAAGAAGCTGTTTTGAAAACCGGATGGCGCATTCCGCCGGGTTGATGTAATGAAGCCGCGAATCGGTTTCGCGCAGCTGCTTGAATTGCGTCTGTAACGCCTGATTAAGCAGATTATTGCGGTTCGGTTCATCTGTTTGCAGAGAATTTATCAGCACGAAAAGCTCCGCCGTTTGATTTTCGCGACGAATCGAAGCGAGCGTTCTTTTAATCACGTCCGCATTTTTATTGATGCCGAGCGGGTTTAAAGTCGTCGGAATAATGCAGTAATCGAATTTTTGAATGTATTCTTTCGGATTTGCGTCGAATTCGGGATTACAGTCGCAAACGACGATTTTCGTTTCACGGTAATCGCCTTCGTCCCATTCGTCTTTCGTCAAAACCGAAATCACCGAGCCTAAGTTTCCACGCGTCGCGGGCAGATAAACACCTTCGCCGAGGATTTTGCGAAGGTTCTGCTGGTGGTCGAGGTCAATCAAGCCGACATCGTAGCCGTTGAGGGCAAACGCGCCCGCGAGATGTGCCGAAATCGTCGTTTTGCCGACGCCGCCCTTACAGGTAAAAACGCCGATGTAGGTTGTCTTTTCGGGTTCTTCAGGCGCGTCCGCTTTCTCGCAGTCGAAAACAAGCGCGTGCTCGCGCATTATCGCCAGGCGGAGATTCGTGATTTTCTCTTCACGAAGATAGGCGTAAACTGACGGCGTAAAACCGCTGGTCGAAATAAAAAGTCCTTCCGTGAAATTCTTCGCGTTCGGCTGGGCGAGAAAATCTAAAAATTTTTCGATTTGCCCGAGATGAACCTTCGCGCGCTGGTTGCGAACCTGAACCGCCGCTTTTGCGCCGGGTTTTGAAATCTCGATGTCGTATTCTTTAACATCCTTCGGCGACACGAGTGCCGACCAGCCTTCGCGACGGAGCAGAAACAGAGCCATTCGCTCGGTTTCGGTCGCGCGTTCCAAAACAACTTCTCGCTTGCGGTCTGAATCGGTGAGAACGTCTAATAATTCAGCCCAACGCATTCTATTTTGCGGCATAAGTTACTACTTCAAAACCAATTAACAGTGATGACAGGATAGACAGGATAAAATTAAATCCTTTTCTGTTATCTATCCTGGTATCACTGTTAATTTCCCGCCTTATTTTTCGCCGAAGGCTTCCAGTACTTCGTCGGCGTGTTCGTCAACCTTGACCTTGTTGAAAATCTTCGCGATTTTGCCCGTTTCATCAATCAAAAACGTCGTGCGATTGATGCCCATATATTTTTTGCCGTACATATTTTTCTCGCCGTAAACGCCGTAGGTCTCAACCAGGCTTCGGTCCGTATCGGCAAGCAGGTCGAACGGCAGATTGAATTTCGAGATAAATTTTTGGTGCGATTTTTCGTCGTCGTTCGAGACGCCAAAGATTTTGATTCCTTTTTCCTCAAACGAATCGAACGAATCGCGCAGGCTGCACGCTTCCTTCGTACAGCCCGGCGTGTCGTCCTTCGGATAAAAATATAAAACCACGCGTTTGCCGCGATAATCGGAAAGTTTTACCGTTTCGCCCTTCTGGTTTCGAGTCGTAAAATCGGGTGCGCTGTCGCCTTCTTTCAACATAATTCTCCAAATTTGTTAAGATATTTCAGATTACAAATTTCAAATTAAAAATCATCGAATTTGTAATCATCGAATTTGTAATCGGTAATTTTAAGTGTAACAAATGAAACCGCTTTCGGAAAAATCGGCGCTCGCAAAACTGCGCGGCATTAAAAACGAATTTCGCGCCCGCGTAAAACAAAATTACGAACACCGCGCCAAAGACTGCCGGAAGTGCGAAACGCAGGGCGCGTGCTGCCTGGACGCGCATTTCGTCAATATTCATATCACGCGGCTCGAAGGCGTTTTAATCCGCGAAGAACTCGAAAAACTTTCGCTCGAAAAGCGCCGCGAAATTTACGAACGAATCAGCGAGACAATCGAAAAATACGATTTAGCGGGCGAGGGCGACACGTTTCAGAAAACTTTCGCCTGCCCGCTTTTTGAAAAAGGCGTCGGCTGTCTGGTTCATTCCGTAAAACCGCTGCCGTGCGTCATGCACGCCTGCTATGAACGGCGCGAAGATTTGCCGCCCGACGAGCTGCAGTCGGCAGCAGAAGAAAAAATCGAACGCCTCGGCGAGCAAACCTACAAGACCTTTCCGCGCTGGCTGCCGCTTCCCGTTTTTTTGGACTTTCTGAATCGCGATTAAAGCAGATTCTGCTTTTTTAATTTTCCGCCTAAAAGCGTCATCGGAATCAGCAAAATCAAAAACGGAATGTGATACCAGAGCGGCATATAATTCCAATAAGCCGCCTGTATAAAAATTCCGAAAATCAAAAGCAGGATTCCAAGAGCGAGCGGTGTTTTCACGCTTTCTCTGGCAATTGCCGCCGCGACGAAACCGGAAATTATAGAGATAATTACGCTTTTGACCAATAACGCGATCAAAACCGTCGAACTGAGTTGATAAGGCGTTTTGTTCTCAACTGCCGCCCGAAATTCCGCCGAAGTTTTGCCCCAATCCGGTGAAATAACCGAAAAAAGCGCATCACCGCCGACCCACAGAACCGACCAAACAATGAAACCGGCAATAATTGCCAAAATTATTCGCACCATAAATTTTCCTCCTCAAAAATTTAAACACAAAAAGGACAAAGAAATTTTTCCCGAAACTTCCCTTGTCCTTTATTGTTTGCCCTTTGCCTGCGGCAAAAACTTTGAAATATTTAGCCGCGGATTAAGCCGGGGGTGCGCGCGGATAAAACTAAGGATTTTTAATAAATCTATAAATTAAATCAGCGCGCATTCCCGGCTTAATCCGCGGCTAATTTTACGCTAAGCAGCTTTTTTCTTCGGCGCTTTTTCTTCCGCTCCTGCTTTTGTTTTTTCGATTCGCGCCGTCATCCGGCGGTCTAAATCGAGAATTTGTTCCGCGGTCAGATGATAAACGTTCGGCTGATTATGGTAGATTCGCGCGCCGGTGACAATGTCGGCTTGCTTGAAACCGTTCGATTCCGCCTTTTTAATCAAATCTTCGATTGTCATCTGCGCCGGCGCGATTGAAATCGGCTGTTTTTCCTCGATAAATTCGGGAACGCTCGATTTCGCGGGCGTTTCAAACGCGAGATTCAACGCCTCTTCGGCGCGCATATGGTCGAGAAAGTCCTTGAAAGTGACATTTCCGGTCATTTCAAACCCGACTTCAAACGCCGGCGAATTTGATTTCACGACCTGAAACACGCGCGTAATCTCGCCGTCGCGTTCCTGAAGCGAAACTTCGACCATTACATCGACGAAATACTCCAGCCCGCTCGCCGTCATCGGCAGCACGCGCCCGATTTCGTTGTCTTCTTTCGCTTCTTTGCCTTTCGCCGGGATCTGGTCGGCGATGACGATGCATTTGCCCGATTCGATACAGAGCTTGCGCAGAACCGACTGCAAAATCATCTGGTCAGCCGCCAATTCTTCAGCCGAGGGCTGTGCGAGGGGGTCGCCGGTTCTTTCCCTGACGGCTTCGAGCATCTCAGAATGCTTTGCGCCGAAGTACGCCGCCCAGGAATCGAGCGCGAAACAGCCGTAATTTTGCTCCCTGCCTTCGCCCGAAATCGCCCATTCGATAAATTCCGGCAGCTCGTCGGTCTGCTCGATTTCGAGCGCGTCAAACGTTTGACCGACGCCGCGCAAAAGACGCGCTTTGCGTTCCGTGTCGAAAATGCAGAGCTTGCCCAAACCCGCCGCCGACATCGAACTTATAAAATGACTTTTGCCGACACCCGCGCCGCCGCGAATCGCCATCACCAGACGCTGCTGGCGCGGCATGCGGCTCAGTGGATTGATTTTCGGTTTATTTACAGATTTCATAAAACTTTCTCCTTCCTAGCTTAAAACTTAATGTTCTGGTTTATTGACTTTTATTTAAATGCCTACCGTCAAAGGCATTTTGTTTCAATGATGAAACAAATCTAGCACAAGTTGCATCTTGTTTCAAGAGTGAAACAAGAAATTTTGCAAAAAATCTTTGAAATTTTTAACTTTCACCGTATTATTTGAGAAAAATTTCTGAGGTTTGCGCGGATGAAACAAATAATTTTCACATCAATTCTGGCTTTCCTTTTCAGCTTTTCGGTTTTTGCACAAAGCGAAAACTTGGTTTGTCCAAAAATTGAAGTTGTCGGCGGCGGCGTTTTACAACCCGGCGAACTAATGAGCTTTTCGGCTAAAGTTTCGGGCGAATTGATTAAACAAAATCTCGCTTATGAATGGAAAGTTTCAACCGGAACAATCTTGAGCGGACAGGGAACGAATTCTATTGCGGTCGATACGGCTCGATTGTCAAGCGAAACGATTACGGCTGAAGTTAAAATCAAAGGATTGCCTGAAAATTGTGTAAATAAAGCCTCGGAAACCGGCTCGGTTTACCCGAATATTCCAATCGAAAAGCTTGATGCATTCGGAAAACTAACTGATAACTTCGTCAAGGCTCGTATCGACGTTCTGTATGCTGAGTTAGGTAACGACCCGCAAGGACGGGGCTACATCATCAATTACGGAACGGATAAAGAAATCGAAAATCGCAAAAGACAGATTCAGAAAGCGATTGCGTTTAGAAAATACGACTCGAAACGAGTAATCCTGATTAGAGGTGGCGCAAATCCGAACGGACCAGGGGTTCGGGACGGACAAGGTGTTTGGACTAGAATTTATATCATTGCTCCGGGTGGACGAATTCCTCAACCATGATTATTGCAAAATAATAAACGGAAAGGATTTGTAACAATAAGAGATTTTTAATAAAAAGGGAAGCGTTTAGTTAATCGCCAAACGCTTCCCTTTTTTATTAACAGTTTCTCCTTTACTGACCAATCCGGTGCGGAGTTTTTCCGATGGCGAAAACTTTGATGAGCGCGAGTCCGGCGAGAAATCCGCCGATGTGCGCGGCGTAGGCGACGCCGCCTTGTCGGGGATCGGCGAGGTAGCCTTGCAAAAGCTGAACGCCGATCCAGAGCCCGAGCGCAACGTAAGCCGGAACGGTCGTAAAGACGTTAAAAATCAGCGCGCGCACGCGGTTAGTCGGAAACAGCAGCATATAACCGCCGAGCACGCCCGAAATTGCGCCCGAAGCGCCGAGCATCGGGATAACCGAATCCGGACCTAAGATGATTTGCGCGATGGCGGCGGCGAATCCGCAGACGAGATAAAACGCGGCGTAGCGCACGTGCCCGATCATGTTTTCGATGTTGTCGCCGAAAATCCACAAAAACAGCATATTGCCGAAAATGTGCATAAAATCGCCGTGCATAAACATCGAGCTGAGGAAATTGAAATAGACGGGCAAAGGCGTGTGAAATTGTGGAATTTGTCCGGTTGAAATACCGTTGGCTGGCAAATCAATTCCACTCGTAATCTCCTTCGGCACGAGTGAAAAAGCGTAAGTGAACGAATCGTTGCCGCCCACCCCCTGCAAAAGAACGAAAACCAGAATGTTAATCGCGATAAAAGCGTAATTAACATACGGCGTAATTACTCTATCGGAATTGTCGTCTCCTAACGGAAACATTTTTAAAACCCTCCTTGATAATAAATTTTCAGCCTACAATTTTGTCCGCCTCGATCGCCAAATTCGGAATCGTTTCAGATTTGACCGTTTCGCCGCGATTGTAGATTTTGACTAACTGGTAAAGTCCGAACGTCGGTTTCGTATGAACTTCGACGATTTCGCTCGGTAAATTCACAATCCAAACTTCAGGGATTTCGGCTTCGGCGTAAAGCGGAAGTTTTTTGTCGCGGTCATATTTCAAAGTCGAATCGGAAACTTCCGCCACCAACAAAACTTCCGCCGGGCGCGGATGCCGTTTGCCGTCGTATTTCGTTAAATCGGCTAAAACGAAGTCCGGTTCGGGTTCGTTGTAGTCCGATAGACGCAGCGGATTTTGAACGCGAACCAAAATATTATCCGATACATTTTTGACGAAAAATCTAGTTAAGAAATCGACGGTTGAAGCGTGTCTGTCTCCGATCGGCATTTTTTGTATCAATTCTCCTTCGATGATTTCGGCTTTTTCGTAGTCTTTGAGTATGCCGATTTCGATCATCTTGTAATACTCGTCAACGCTGAAACGGAGTTGTCTGGGCTGCGGTTGATAATTCATCATAACTTTCACCTTACAGATACACTTTACGCCAAATATAGAGTCTTAATCAATATTTCCGCTTTCCGCTAAAACCTATTTTCCGCCGAGATATTTTTCGAAACAATCGAGATTGCTCGGCATGGCGGCAAGCTGCATTTTCGGCTTGTTCGGTTCGTGCCGACGGCGCGGCGTCTTGACGTTTTGCGCCGCAATCGAAAAATCGAAAATTAAAACTGTAAGTAAGCTTTTCACCAAAACCGGCAGTTTGTTTCTCCTGAAATTGTTCCGGTTTACGCCGGCGAAGCAATCGGTTCATGCCCGGTAACTTCTTCCATTTCGCGCAATTCGGCTTGCCATTCCTCGTTGCGGAAAGCGCCTTCCCACTTCGCGATAACGACCGTCGCGAGACAGTTGCCGACGACGTTTATCGCGGTTCGCGCCATATCCATTAATTCGTCAACACCCAAAATTAAAAGGACGCCTTCGACCGGCAGACCGAACGAGGCGAGCGTCGCGAGCAAAATAACGAGCGATGCGCGCGGCACGCCGGCAACGCCTTTCGAGGTCAGCATCAACGTCAGAAGCATCAAAATCTGCTGTTCCCAATGCGTCGTAAATTCGGCAATCGGATGTCCGGCAGCCTGCGCGACGAAAATCGCGGCGAGCGACAGGTAAAGCGTTGTGCCGTCGAGATTAAATGAATAGCCGGTCGGCAAAACGAAACCGACAATCCGGCGCGGAACGCCCATCAAAACCATATTTTCCATCGCTTTCGGCAGCGCGGATTCCGATGAGGTCGTCGCAAAAGCGATTGACGCGGGAGTTTTGACGGCATTGAAAAAGTCTTTCAGCGGAACTTTGAAAATCAACGCAATCGGCAAAAGCACAATCGCGACAAACGCCGCGAGCGCGCCGTAGAGCGTCAGCACGAGCGCGCCTAAATTCTTTAAAACGCCCAAACCCTGTTCGTTATGCGCAATCGTGTAAGCCATCGCCGCGCCGACGCCGATGGGCGCGAATTTCATCACGAATTCGGTAAAGCGAAACATAATATCGGCGAGCGATTCGCACCATTTGACGACCGCTTCGCTCTTTTTCTTGCCGATTGACGTGACGGCGAGCGCGAAAATCACCGAGAAAACGACGATTTGCAGAACGTCGCCTTCTGCCATCGCCTTGATAATCGAGGTCGGCGAAAGATGCGCGATGATGTCGCCGAAAGATTGCGGTTTGGCGGGCGGATCGGGCGCGGTCAAGCCTTTGGCGGAAGCGTCGGCGGCTTCGGCGGCTTTTTGTGAAGCGATGGCGGTTTGCACCTGCGCCGCCGCCGCCGCGTTTGGGTCGACGGGAATCTGCGCCCGCAATTGCTCGGCGCGTTTTGACGCCTCATTGGCTTCTTTCGATAAATCCTGCGCGCGTTTTGCGAGCACGGATTTGTCTTCGGTTTTGGCGACTCCGGCAAGTGAAACGCCTTTGCCCGGCTGCGTGATATTGACCGCCGCCAGACCGATAACGAGCGCGAGCGTCGTCACGATTTCAAAATAAAGCAGCGATTTCGCGCCGATTCGCCCGACCTGTTTGATGTCGCCGGTGCCGGAAATTCCAATAACGAGCGTCGCAAAAATCAACGGCGCGATAATTGATTTAATGAGATTCAAAAACAATGTCGAGAGCGAGCGAACAAAAGCCAGAATAGTCGCCGTTTCAATTCCCAAAACCGTATGATTGCCCGAACCCAAATCGAGTTCACGAATCAGCCAGCCGAGAAAAATCCCGAGCACCAGCCCGATCATAATCTTCCAAGTCAACGAAATTTTTGGTAACGCCATAATTTTTAATTTAATGAAAATTTGAAATCCAAAATCTAAAATCCAAAATCCAAAATCGAATCATCTTCCCCATTTTAATTTGTTGCGCAGAACGTCGAAATAATTACGGTTCGGCGGCTGGACGAGGTTAAAAGTCAATGAGCTTTTGCGAATCGATACGCAGTCGCCGATCTGCATTTGATAACCGATCTGCCCGTCCAGAGTTAAAACCACGCCGTCGCTCTGATTATTTAAACGAAGGTTTATTTCCGCCGTGTCGGGCACGACGATCGGGCGATTCGTCAGCGTAAACGGACAAATCGGCGTCAGCACGACCGCGCCCATCGAAGGGTACACAATCGGTCCGCCCGCGCTTAAGTTATAGGCGGTCGAGCCGGTCGGAGTCGCGACGATCAGACCGTCGGCGCGAAAATTATTGACGAAAAGATTGTTTAAGCTGACTTCGATCTCGATGATTCGCGCGAGCACCGCTTTGTTGATGACGACGTCGTTGAGAACGCGTCCCTTGCCGAGAGTTTCGGCGGCGCGGCGATGTTCGACTTCGAGCATTTCGCGGCGGTCGATTTCATAATTCCCTTTCAGTATTTCGTCGAGCGCGGGAAACATTTCCTCGATGCGAAATTCGGTCAGGTAACCGAGACTTCCGTAGTTTATGCCGAGCACCAGAACTTCGCGGTTGCCGATGAGCCGCGCGGTCGAAATCATCGTCCCGTCGCCGCCGAGCACGACGATTAAATCCGCTTTGTCCTGAAATTCTTCCGCCGCGACCTTTTCAATCGGGCAGATTTCGTCCTCTTCGTGCGGGCTGCCGATGAGCGAGATGCCGCGCTGTTTGAGCCAATCGGACAACTCGCACGCCGTTTCCCACGCTTCTTTGTGATTCGGCTTAACGACTACGCCGACGCATTTTATCTGATTTTTCGTCATGCTCTCAGGGACAAGATTTGTTTGGTTAATAATTAACCAAACACGCTGAAACTGCAAGTTGTCCAAAATGGCAAAAAGTAAATAATCATTAAAGAATGCTTTTCACAAATCTAATGATGGGAAAATTCTTTCACCCGCTTTGGAATTGTTTTAGGAATAGTCGCCGCCGCAATTAACAAGCAAAGCAACAAATTTTGAATGAAACGGAAAGTATGTTTATTAGACGAAAAATATTGCCATTTGACGAAAAAACGATATATCATAAATACACATCTGAAATATAGATTTATGGAAAACAATTCTTACAATTACGACGAGCAGCAGCCGTTTGCAGCCGCCGAGTTTGCCGAAAATCCCGAGCCGCGCTGCCCGTGCGTTCTGCTGCTCGACACTTCGGGGTCGATGCAGGGCGATCCCATCGAGGAGTTGAACAGCGGGATTCAAGGTTTTCGCGAAGAGCTTTTCGGTGACAGTCTGAGCATGAAGCGCGTCGAAATCGCGGTCGTCACGTTCGGTCCCGTCAACGTCATCCAAAATTTTACGACCGCCGACCAGTTTCGCCTGCCGCGACTCGAAGCCGCGGGCGATACGCCGCTCGGCGCCGCCGTGTCGCGCGGGCTCGGACTTCTGAAACAGCGCAAAGACGTTTTGCGCGCCAACGGCATCAAACTTTTCCGCCCGTGGATTTTCCTGATTACCGACGGCGAGCCGACCGATAACTGGTCGCATCTGCCGCAATTAATCCGCGCGGGCGAAGAATCGAAATCGTTTTCGTTTTTCGCGCTCGGCGTCGCCAAAGCCGATTTTAACGTCCTGCAACAAATCACCGTCCGCGAGCCGCTGAAATTGTCGGGCGTCCGGTTCAAGGAATTTTTTATGTGGCTGTCGGCTTCGCTGAAAAACGTTTCGCGCTCGAACCCGGGCGATTCGGTGCCGATTCCCGATTACAAGCCTTACGGATGGTCAGAAGTTTGATGAGTTCGGAAACATGGCGCATCGCCCACGCTTCGGCAATGGGGCTCGCGCATTTAAATCAAAACACGGAATGCCAGGACAGATTCGCCTGCCGGACGGTTAAGACGCTTGCCGAAGGCGAAGTCTTAATCGCTGTCGTCGCCGACGGCGCGGGCAGCACGACCAACGGGCAAATCGGCGCGGAAGTCGCGTGCGAAATTTTCGCGGAAGAAATCGCCGATTTTCTATCGATGACAGAGGCTTCGCTCAAATCTCTGACGGCGGAGTTCGGGCGGCGCTGGATTTCGTACTGCCAGGAGAAAATCGGCGAAAAAGCGAAACAAAGCCGGAAGGAATTGCGTGATTATGCTTCGACATTGGTCGGCGCGGTGATTGGCGAAAAATCGGCGGCTTTTTACCAGATCGGCGACGGCGGAATCGTTTTTAGCACTTCGGGTGCGCCGGACAGTTATCGTTTCGCGATCGCGCCGGTCGAATCGGAATACGTCAACGTCACGGACTTCGTGACGGACGAAACGGCTGCCGAGCGTCTGCGATTCGAGCTGGTCGAAGAAAAGGTCGAGGATTTGATTTTGTTTTCGGACGGAATTTATCCGGTCGCGGTCGATTATCAAAATAACAAGCCGCACGCGCCGTTTTTGATGCCGATGATTGCGCCCCTGAGAAACGCGTCGGCGCTCAACGGTTTGAACGAAAAGCTCGAAAATTTTCTGGCGTCGCCGAAGATGAACGAGAAAACCGACGACGACAAAACCATCATTCTGGCTTCGCGTGCCGCTTCCGCGAAGCCTGCGAATGCGTCAACAGAAACGGCTTCGGTAATCGGGTAAAGTTTTGAGGTTTAATAAAAGCTATGCCAGCAGTTTATGACAGTAAAGGCGGGTCTTACGTTTTGACCAACCAAATCGGGCGCGGCGGCGAGGGCGCGGTTTTCGCCTGCCCGAACGACTTTGGTTTGGTTGCCAAAATCTACCACGAGCCGGTAACGGACGAAAAAGCCGGAAAGCTCCGCTGGATGGCGGACAATAAAAACGAGCAGCTGCTGAAAGTCGCGGCGTGGATTGTCGATACTTTGCACGACGAAACCGGCAGAACCATCGGCTTTTTGATGCCGAACGTCAAGGCGAAAGAAATCCACGAGCTTTATTCCTTAAAAAGCCGCCGCGTTCATTTTCCCGAAGCGACGTGGCAGTTTCTCCTGCATACGGCGACCAACGTCGCCCGCGCTTTCTACAGCCTGCATAAAAACGCGCACATTATGGGCGACGTTAATCACGGCAACTGCGTCGTTTTGAGAGACGGCACGGTGAAATTGATCGACTGCGACAGCTACAGCATCAGCACCGGCGATTTCAGGTATCGCTGCGAAGTCGGCGTCGCCACGCACCTCGCGCCCGAGCTGCAGGGCGCGGATTTAAGCGAGGTCGAAAGACTTCCCGCGCACGATAATTTCGGACTCGCGGTGATTATTTTTCAACTGCTTTTCCTCGGTCGTCACCCGTTTGCCGGAAATTATCTCGGCGATGAAGACAAATCGCTCGAAGACTGCATCCGCGAACTCCGGTTTGCATACAGCCCGGACGCGCATCTATGGAAGGTCAAACAGCCGCCCGGAACGCTTTCGCTGTCGGCGGTTTCGCCGCGCATCGCCGCGATGTTTGAACGCGCTTTTTTGACCGACGACCGACCCGAGCCGCGCGAGTGGGTCGAAGCGCTCGAAGATTTGTCCGAGTCGCTCAAACAATGCAGCCTGCACATGGGGCATTTCTATTATCAGGAACTGCACGCCTGCCCGTGGTGCGCGCTCGAAACGCAGACCGGATTGATGCTCTTTCCGTTCGTCAGCGGCGCGCGCGCGGCAGCCGGCGGCGAAACCTTTAATATTTTCACGATTGAAAACCTGGTCACGAGTCTCGCCCTGCCGCAAAACCTGCCGGCAAAACCGCCGAAAACCACCGTTCTGCCGCCGCCTTCGCCGGAAGCCGAAAATGCGCGGCGCGAAAATCTTTCGCGGTTTATCACACTCTCGGTTTTGCAGTTTTGTATCGTGATTTTCCTGACGGCAATCGCCGGTTCGGGCGTCGGATTTTTTATCGGCGCGCTGCTCATGGCGGGCTTTATCGTGACGCTCAACAATTCGGGCAAAAATTCCAAGGTCGATTTGGAAATCCGGCTCGAAAGCGCGCGGCGCGAATGGAATCAGCTCGAAACGGATTGGGCGGCTGCCGACACCGCGCCGCAATTTAACGACAATATCTCGCTTATCCGCCAGAAAATCAACGAGCATCACGTTTTACAGCAGCAAAGCCGCGAAAAGGTCAAACTGCTGCACGACGATGTTTTTCATTACAAGCTCGACGTTTTTCTGTCGTCGTTCAAAATTGGCGATGACCAGATAAAAGACATCAGCGCCGGGCATCTCAACCGGTTGAAAGGCTTCAACATTCGCACGGCAGCCGACGTTCACGCCAAACGCCTGGATTTGCTGCCGTCAATCATCACGGACGAAATCAAGGAAAAGCTTGTTGATTGGCGCGAAAATCTGGAACGCCGGTTTGTTTATGAGCCCGACACCGAAATTCCCGAAGGCGAGCAGAAACGTCTGACCGAAGGCTTCTCGGAAAAACGCGGCAAAATCGAGCGCGAAATCGAAAATCTGCTCGTCAGCCTGCGGTCCGGCTCGACGCTCGTGCGCCAGCGCCAGCAGCATCTGACAAACCGCGCCGAGGCGGTTAGGCGCCAGCTTCTGCAAAGCGAAAGCGATATGGCGGCAGCCGGCAGCATCACGCCGCCGATTGTCGTTTTGATTCTCATCACGACGCTCATCCCGATGTTCGGCAACGCTTTTTCGAGTTCGCGGCGCGACCGGTATACGGGCGGCACATACAATGCGCCAATGGACAGAACCGTGACACCGCCCGGTTTCGGCGGCGGTTATGGTTCGACCAATACCGCAACGGTTTCGACAAACGATTATTCCGTTCCGGACAATTTAACGGACGCGGAAATTGCCGCCATGACCGATAGCGCGCGGCGCGGAACGGCGGAAAAAATTCTCAGCCAGACGACGAAAATTGTCGATAGCGGCGATTTCAAAAAAGCCGAACAAAGGCTGCAGCTCGCCCTGCGGCTCGACGGAAAAAGCGTGAAGATTCTCAACAAAATGGGCGACGTGCTGTATGCACAGAAAAAATATAAAGACTCGCTCATTTATCTGAATCGCTCGCTGCTGATTGATTCCGGCAATACGGAGACGAAATTCTCCATCGGGATAAATTACCTGAAGATGAGTTATCACGAAGACGCGAGACGGATTTTCAGCGATATTGTCGCAAAGAATGCGCGCTCGTTTGAAGGACAATTTAATCTCGGGCAGGCTTATAAAGGTTTGAATCAATATTACGCGGCGCTGGCGGCGTTTCGCACGGCGACCGAGATTAAGCCGAACGATACGGACGCGCATTACAACTACGCGCTTTGCCTCGATAAAGTCGGCAACGACGATGAGGTTATCCAGCAGTATCAAATTATTAACGACCTCAACCCGAAAGTTGCCGAAAAACTCCGGAAGGAGCTGAGATTGAAAAATCTTCCGCCGGGGCAAGTCGAACTGAGAGACGATACGGGAAGCGGTAACGGCGTCGGCAGCGGCGGAAGTTACAGACCATAAAATTTCAAATGGAACCCGTATTCGATTGAGTTATTTATATCGTCGAGCGTACGGGTTCCGGTCTTTTCAAAACCCAATCTTTCATAGGTGAAAATAATCGCCGGGCGCGCGCCGCGCGCGTTTTCTTCCGGTTCAAAATCCAAACGGGCATTCGTATTCCGCCCAGGCGTCGCCGATGAGACGGTCTATTTTGGCTTGCTAAAATCCGCCTTCAGGACAAAAAAAAGCAAGAGCCGCAAGCTCTTGCCGTGAAGATAGAAATTAGTTTTAACTTATTTTTTCGTGAAAACCATTTCCGAGGAATTCGTGCCGCGCGACGATTCCGTTTCGCGTTTGACGGTTAAAGTTTTGCCGTCTTCCGAAAGCGTCCACGTTTCTTTGGTCGTGCTCGTAAAGTCGCCGTTTGGCGTGCTAAAGCTGCTCGAACGCGATAAATTTAACTTACTTCCTTCGAGTTCGGCTTTTAGTTTAACGGGCATTTTGCCGTTTCGACCTTCAACTTCGGCGGTCGATTCTTTACCGTCGAGCGTGTAAACGGTCGTGCCGTCGCCGAAACCGCCGCGTCCCATGCCGCGTCCCTGACCGCCGCCCTGCCCGTTGCCGCCGCCTTGATTCATGGGTTCGGGCAGCGGAAGCCGTTTGGTCGCGGTTTCAACCTTGATGTCCTTGTCGGTTTGCGTGACGGTCATCGTCATCGATTCGATGCGCGCCCGCTCGTCGAGCTTCGATTTGCTCGCGTCAAGCGTCCACGTGCCCGAAAAATCAGCCTTTTTCTGCGCAAAGGCGGAAACGGCGAGCAAACAGACGATTGCCGTTAAAAAAAATGTCTTTTTCATAATGTCTCCTAAAAAAATAGAAAGTTTCCGCTTATAAGACGCACGGAAACTTTCTTTGGTTATGATTTATCGTGTAAAGATTTGTAAAGTTTTTAGACTTCCGCTTCGCGCTTCGCGCTTTTCTCCAAAATCAAGCCGGCAATCGCACCGCCCAGCCCCACACAAAACAGCCCGAGTTCGAAATACGAAACCGTATCTTTGCCCAAATCCGGGAAAATATAAATCAGCAAATCGGAGACGAATGTAAATGCCGAAAAAGCCAGCCCCAAACCCGCCAGCAAAAACCCGACGGAAGTAATTATCAGGTTGGAATTCAATTTTTGCGTGCGACCTTCTTCCGCCCCGAGATGGCTGTGAATATAGCCGTAACCGAAATAAATCGACAGACCGAAAAGCAGCCAGACCGCGAACCGCAGCCAGTTCGTAACGCCGAGTTCGGTCATCAGATACGTGCATAAAAGCAGCCCGAGCACCGGAATCAGCGACAAACGCTTAATCAGTGACAAAACCGCGACTGCCGCGCAAAGGATGAGAAAAACAATCATCGGAATCTTGTGGCTGAACGCGCCGAACGCGGTTTCGCCCTCCGCAGGCTCGACTTTGAAAAAGCCCGCAATGCCTTCCGCATTGAACCAGTAAAGCAATCCGAGAACAATCAAAAGCAGCGCGGGAATAATAAATTGCCCGTTGATATACGGTACGAAACGATTTTCGCGCCCGAATTCTTCATCCTTGAACAGAACGCCCGCGCAGACGACGACAAACGCGAACAGCGTGCCGATGCTCGCCAAATCCGTAACTTCCGTCAGGTTCATAAACAGCGCCGGAATCGCGACGACAAAACCCGTGATAATCGTCGCAAACCACGGCGTATGGAATTTCGGGTGAATCGACGAAAACTTTTTCGGCAAAAGACCGTCGCGGCTCATCGCCATCCAGAGACGCGGCTGACCGATTTGGAAGACGAGAAAAACCGTCGCCAGCGCAATCACCGCGCTGATGGCGATAATTCCTGCGACCCACGGCAGATTGCTTCCGGGCTGCGTGAAAACGAACGCCAGCGGGTCGCCGACGTTGAGTTTCGTGTAGCTCACCATTCCGGTCAGAACCAACGCCAGCGAACAATACAAAATCGTGCATATGACGAGCGAATAAATCATCGCGCGCGGCAAATCCTTCCGCGGATTTTTGCATTCTTCGGCGGTTGTCGAAAGCGCGTCGAAACCGATGTAAGCGAAGAAAACTGCCGAAACGCCTTTCATCACGCCCGCAAAACCGTTCGGCGTAAACGGCGACCAGTTTGCCGGGTTGACGTAGAACATCCCGAGAAAAATCACCATCAGGATAATGCCGATTTTCAAAATCGTCATCGCGTTTCCGGCAATTTTCGATTCACGGATACCGATAAAAACGAGCGTCGTAATCGTGAATGTAATAAGCAGCGCGGGCAAATCCATGACCAGATGAATGCCGCCGATTTGCGGCGCATTTGCCCAAGCCGTATAAGAATCAATCTGCCCGCAGTTAATCACGGCATCTTTCGCATCACACGCCGCTTTCAGGCTTTCGAGCGTCGCGCCGTGGCTGACGGCGTCCGTGACGGCGGCAAAACCGCGCTTCGCCGTCAGAAAGTCCATCGTGAAATATTCGGGCACATTGATGTTGTAACCCTTTAAAAGTCCCGTGAAATAATCGCTCCAGCTAATCGCGACGGCGATATTGCCGATGGCGTATTCAACAATCAAATCCCAGCCGATAATCCACGCGACAAGCTCGCCCAGACTGGCATAGGAATAGGTGTAGGCTGAACCCGCAACCGGGATGCGCGAAGCAAATTCGGCGTAGCAAAGCGCCGAAAAAGCGCAGGCGATTGCCGTGAAAATAAAGAGAAAAATAACGCCGGGTCCGCCGTCGTACGAGGCTTTTCCGACCATCGCGAAAATTCCCGCCCCGACAATCGCGGCAATTCCCATCAGGGTTAAATCGAATTGTCCCAGGGTTCGGCGCAGCCCGCCGCCTTCGCCGCCGATTTCTTCCTGAGCGTGTTCACTCAGACCGCTGGCGGCGTCTTCTTGAATTCGCGTTATAGATTTTGTCCGAAACAGATTCATATTTTTATCGTTTTTCGTTTGAAATTATGTTGGGAATAATAGCGTTTGTGCGAATTTTGAACGAAATTTTAAAAAGATGCAATGGAAATTGCGTCCTTTTAGTAATTTTTAATTCGAGACGCCTGTTTTCCGGCTTGATTTCTGTCCGGGAATGGGTTTTATTAAATTCGCGGTTGCGCTTGAATTCCCTTTTTAGCCTGATGAAAAATCGTCCGATTCACGAAAATTTAGACACTTCGTTTGTCAATCTGTCGGCATTGATTAAATACCTGCGCCGCCGCCAATTTACCGGTTACGTGCGCGTCGAGCTGAGCGGTTACGAGGCGGATATTTACCTGACGGCGGAAAACGGACTCAAAGTGCGCGAATACGACCACATTGCCGGGCGCATCGCCGAAGGCGAAGAAACGCTACAAAGAATCCTGATTCGCTCGCGCGAGCCGGGCGGAATTATCAACGTTTACCAAACGGTTGCGGAAACGGTCGTCGAGAAAAAGGAAATCGCCGGCGAAAGACCCGAACCGGCTGCCGAACCCGTCGTTCAAAATCAAAGCCAGCCGATTGCTGCCGAAGTTAAAATAACAAACGGTAACGGCAAACCGAAAGTCGAATTTCCAGCCAACGGTCACACCTCGAACGGCAGCGCGGAAGCGCCGAAGCCGGAAGCAAAACCGGCAGCGCCGAAAACGATTTTGCCGCATTTGCCGTTTGAATTTACCAACCGGGTCGAAGCCAAAGCTAAACCGGCGAATCTTTCAAAAGAAGACCGCGAGCTGCTTTTTAAGCTGACGGGCGAGCTGCTCGGCACGGTCGACCGCGCGCTCGCGATGGCAAAGCTCGAATTTCCGTCCGCCTTTCAAAAAGCCTGCGCCGAAATTTCCGCCGATTACCCGTTTTTAGCGACGCTCGATTACGGCAAAGGAAAAATTTATTACGCCGACGCCGCCGTCAATCCGAAATTCTTCGTCGCCGGAGTTCTCGAAGCACTGCGGCGCATCCTCGACAAACTCGCCCGAAACCCGAAATTCTCGGAAGTTTACCGCTATACGGCGCAGAGAATTCTCGCGCTCGTTCATCAACGCCGACCGTTTTACGACCGCTTTTCCATTACCAAATCGCTCGAAAAAATTCTCGGAGCATAAAAGATTTTAAGATTTAAGATTCAGGATTAATTTTAAATCTTAAATCCCGAATCTCGAATTTTCGTTTTTCCGCCCGCCGTTTTTTGTTATTATCTTTTCTGACACATCTCAAGGAAAAGGTATTACAACATGAAAAAACGGCTTGCGTTTCTTTTAGCCATCGCGGCAGCGGCTTCGTTTTTCGCTTTTCGGCAGCCTGCCCGCAGCGAGAAAATTGATTCATCGCAAAATCAAACGCAAAATTTATCCGAACTTAAACCCCAGAGCGTTCAGGCGGTCGCATTCGGCGTCTCGCCGAAAATCAGCAGCTTGAAAGATGCGCGCCAGGCGGTCGAAAATCCGCAGCAGCGTGAAGTGCGGTTCGTCTCGGAAAATCTGATTCCGCGTCCCGCCGCCGCAGTTCACGACGCCGACCGGAATCTCGCGAGTATTTTACCCGCGCCGATGCCGCTGCCGTCGCTCTCGTTTCCGGGCATCACGAACCGCATGAACGGCGAGATTTTCGGGTTTTATTTTCTGCCGTCGGACACGAACGGCGACGTCGGTTTGACGCAGTATGTGCAGACCGTCAACACGCTGACGCTGGTTTACGACAAAGCCGGTAATCCCCTGACGCCGCCCTTTAAGATGAGCGATATTTTCGCGCCGCTCGGGACGGCGTGCTCGACCCGCAACGACGGCGAAGCGGTCGTGCTCTACGACGCGCTTGCCGACCGCTGGCTGCTAACTCAATACTGCAATGCTTTCCCGCCGTTTCGCCAGATGGTCGCCGTCTCGCAGACCGGCGACGCCCGCGGCGCGTATTACGTTTACGAATTCGTGATGCCGAATATGCGGCTCAACGATTACGCGAAATTCGGCGTCTGGACGGACGGTTATTATATGTCGACCGACGAATTCGTCGGCTCAGACTATACGGGCGCCGGAATTTTCGCGTTCGACCGCGCCAAAATTCTACGCGGCGACCCGAGCGCAAGCTACATTTATTTCAACATTCCTTCCAATTCCGCCATCCGCACTGGTGGACTTCTGCCCGCCGATTTGGACGGTCTGAAGCCGCCGCCCGCCGGCGCGCCGAATATTTTCGCAGGCTACACGGCAAACGAATACGGCGACGCGCAGGACGCCGTCCGGCTGTTCGATTTTCATACCGATTTCGCAAATCCGAACAATTCGACGTTTACCGAAAGAGCGGAAAGCCCGCTCGCGGTCGCCGCGTTCGACCCGACTTCCACGCCCGACCGCGCCGATATTGCGCAGCCCGCGCCGGGCGAAAAGCTCGACGCGCAGAGCGACCGCCTGATGTACCGCGTCGCCTACCGGAATTTCGGCACGCGCGAAGCGCTCGTTTTCAATCAAACGGTGCGCACATCGCCCATCGGCGAAACGTACCGCGCGGGCGTCCGCGTTTACGAATTGCGGCGCAATCTGCTTTCCGCGCCGCCTTTCGCGCCGTTTCAGGTTTATGACCAGACGACCTTTGGCGATAACACGGCGTCGCGCTGGATGGCAGCCGCCGCGCAGGACCACCAGGGCAACATCGCGTTTGAATACAGTAAGAGCAGCGAAACCGATAATCCTTCCGTTTTGTATTCGGGCAGACTCGCCACCGAACCCGCCGGCACATTTCGCGCCGAGGAAAGCCTGATTAAAGGAACCGGCGTGCAGACGGCATTCGGTTTTCGCTGGGGCAATTTCACGGGCATGACGGTTGACGTGGCGGACGACTGCACGTTCTGGATGACAAACCAGTATTTTTCGGCGGAAAGCCAGGAGGAAAGTCCTTTTAGCTGGCTGACGCGCATCGGCGCGTTTCGTTTCGCGGAATGCGCCGATGCGCCGCGCGCGACGATTACGGGAACCATCGCAAACGCCGCCGACGGTTCGCCGATTCAGAACGCATTCGTCACGGCAAACGCCGTTTATTCGCGCGGCACAAGCTCGTCGGGCAGCTACGGCAAATTATTGGTTTTACCGGACACCTACACGCTCACGGCTTCGGCAAAAGGATTTCGCTCGCAAACCGTCACCGTGACGGTCGCCGACGGGCAAACTCTCGCGCAGAATTTCGCGCTTCAGCCGACGGCGGTTCTGGAAAATTCGGAAACCGCTTTTACGGCGGAATCCTGCGGGATGAATAATGCGATTGAACCGGGCGAAACCGTCACGCTCTCCATCGGGCTGCGTAATACCGGCTTGCGCGAGACGACGAATTTAACCGCGACGCTGCTTTCAACCGGCGGCGTCACGAGTCCTTCCGCGCCGCAAAATTACGGCGCACTGGTCGTCAACGGCGCGCGCGTCGTACGCTCTTTTACGTTCACGGCATCGCCGAATCTGACGTGCGGCGGCACGCTAACTTTAACTTTGCAGCTCGCCGACGGCGCGGAAAATCTCGGCGCGGTTTCGATAACCTTCAAGACGGGAGCGAAACGCGTCGCTTTTCATGAAAATTTCGATTCTTTACCAGCGCCGAATTTGCCCGCCGGCTGGACAACGAGCGCGACCGGCGCGCAGCAGAATTGGACGACTTCCGGCGTGCAAACACAAACCGCGCCGAATTCCGTCTTTTCGCCCGACCCGAACCAGGTCGGCGTGAACGAGCTGGTTTCGCCTGCTTTTTCAATAACTTCGGCAAACGCCGAGCTGGAATTTCGCAACTGGTACGAGCTTGAAACCACGTTTCTGCGCAATCGCCTTTACGACGGCTCGGTGCTGGAAATCAAGATTGGAAACGCCGCCTGGGCTGACATCGAAACGGCAGGCGGCGCGTTTCTCGCGGGCGGCTACGACGGCGTAATCGACAGCTGCTGCTCGAACCCTCTGGGCGGAAAACGCGGCTGGTCGGGCAGAAGCGGAATCAATCAAACATCGGAATTTATCACGTCAAAAGCCAGGCTTCCGGCGTCCGCCGCCGGGCAAAGCGTTCAACTGCGCTGGCGCGTCGGCACGGATGTCGGGACTTTTCGCACCGGGCAATTTATCGACGAGCTGGTCGTTTCGGACGGTTACGCGTGCAGCTGCCGAACTTCGCCGCCGGTACGTGCGCCGTTTGATTTCGACGGCGACGGCAAGACGGATTTTAGCGTTTTTCGCCCTGACAATAATCCGGTTCGAGAAGATTTTCTTATTAGGAACAGTTCGACCGATACGCCGAACAACACATCCTGGGGAAGCGTCGGTGACCTTCCCGCAACGACTGATTACGACGGCGACGGCAAAACCGACATCGGCGTTTTCCGTCCCGCAGACAGGGTTTGGTATATCCTGCAAAGCTCGAACAACGCATTTGCCTTCGTTCGATTCGGGCTGGCGGACGACAAATTGACGCCTGCCGATTATGACGGCGATGGACGGAGCGACATCGCCGTTTACCGCCAATCGACCGGCGTCTGGTATATCCTGCAAAGCTCGAACGCGCAGATTCGCATCCAGCAATTCGGGCTGGCGGAAGACTTGCCCGCGCCCGGCGATTACGACGGCGACGGTAAAATCGACATCGCGGTTTTTCGACCGTCCGGCGGCGATTGGTATGTTTTCCGAAGCTCTGATAATCAGGCAAATGTCGTTCATTTCGGATTGAACGGCGACAAACCCGTGGCGGGCGATTATGACGGCGACGGACGCGCCGATTTTGTCGTTTTTCGACCGTCCGACCGAAACTGGTATCTCCTGAAAACAACGCAGGGTTTCAGCATCGTCAATTTCGGTATAAGCACCGACAAACCGATGCAAGCCGATTTTGACGGCGACGGCAAACGCGACATCGCCGTTTTTCGTCAAAACGAAGGAACGTGGCATTATTTGCGGTCGGCAGACGGAAATTATATTGCATACCAATTTATTATTTTGAGCGAAGCGGCTTTGCCGACGATTTTCGTGCCATAATTTTTTGTAGAAACTCGGGTTTTCGACGTTATCTGATATGATATTTAACCCGAATATGTTAAAAAAGTAATTCACCTTCAAATCTGCCTGCCACAGGTGGGGAATTTTAACAACTAGGAATCTTTAAATAAAATGAAGAAGTTTTACATTAGTTTAATCAGTATAATTGCGCTTACGGCATTATTCAGTCAGGAGCTCGGCTTATCGAAATCGGTGCTGGCAAACGGCAGCGCGCAAAGCGTTCCGTTTTCACAGTTCTGGACGAATACGGGTCTTATCACAACTAATGATGATTGGAACTTGGTTCCCGGCATCATCGGTTATCGCGGCGACGATTTAACCGCCTCGACCGGCACCGACCCGCAGACGATTCTTGCGGACGGCGCGGCGACCCCGGTTAACGTATGGGCGAATCAGACCGACCCGAACACCTTTTTGTCGGGCGGCGTTGCCGAGTTTGACACGCTGACGAATCCGACGATTGCCTTAAACGGTTCGGGAACGGCTGACGCGCCGCACATCGTTATCAATCTCAATACAACCGGCACGACGGCAATTGTCGTCGGGTATAAGCTGCGTGATTTGGACGCTTCGACCGATAGCTCGGTGCAGCCCGTCGCTTTGCAGTACCGCATCGGAAATAGCGGAAGTTACACGAACATCGCGGCGGCGTTCGTCGCGGACGCGACCACCGGACCGAGCCAGGCGACATTAGTGACGCCGGTCAGCGTGCCGCTCCCGGCGACGTGCGAAAACCAGCCGCTCGTCCAATTGCGAATTATGACGACCAACGCCGCCGGAAATGACGAGTGGGTCGGCGTGGACGACATCGACATTCAGGGCATCGGCGGCGGACCGGTTAATCTCTCGGGCGTCGGCGCGGCAAATCCGGGCACGGTCGCACCGAACGGGGTGACGCTTTTAACCGTCTCGGTCACTCCGGCGACGACCCCGGCAAGCACCGGTATTACGGTTAATGCCGATTTGTCGGGCATCGGCGGCTCTGCCGCGCAAACCTTCTTCGACGACGGCACGAACGGCGACCAGGCGGCAGGCGATAATGTTTTCTCGTATGCCCTGACGGTGCCCGGAAATGCTTCGGGCGGTTCCTACAGTTTTGCCGCCGCGATTGCGGACGCGCAGGCGCGAACCGCTTCGGCGACCATCAACCTGACGGTCAACGCTCCGGCTAATCCGGCAGAGCATCTTGTGCTCGGCAATCCCTCGAACGCCGTCACGGATGTAAATCAACCGAACAACTACCTGATGGTCAAGCCGCAGTATGTCCTGAGCTACAACTGCAGCCGGGGAGAAGCCAACTGGGTTTCGTGGCATCTCGACGCTTCGTGGCTCGGCACGGCTTCGCGGCAGGACGATTACCGACCCGACCCGGCGGTTCCGGCAGGCTGTTACCAGGTTCAGCAAACCGATTATTCCGGTTCCGGCTTCGACCGCGGACATATGACGCCGTCCGCCGACAGGACTTCTACGGTGGCGGACAACTCGGCAACTTTCCTGATGACGAATTTTGTCCCGCAGGCACCCAATAATAATCAGGGACCGTGGGAAGAACTGGAAAGCTACCTGCGCACATTGGTCGGGCAGGGCAACGAGCTTTACATTATCGCGGGCGGTGCCGGGCAGGGCGGCGTCGGCTCGAACGGCGCGGCTTCGACGGTTGCCAACGGGCACGTCGTCGTTCCGGCTTACACCTGGAAAATCGCGGTCGTTTTGCCGGTCGGCGCGAACGACGCCGACCGCATCGTGAAAACGACGCGCGTCATTGCCGTGATTATGCCGAATCGGCAGGACATCGGTCTCAATACCCCGTGGCGGAATTTTAGAACGAACGTGAAACAAATCGAAGCCTTAACGGGACTCAGCTTTTTTACGGGCGTGCGCCCGCAGATGCGGCAGATTCTGAAAATCAAACTCGATAACCAATAATTTCGTCGAAAATTCAGGCGGGCGGGAAATCATTTCCCGCCCGCCTGAATTTTATAAAAACCACGTTTATTTCACCGGACAACCCGCATAAATTTTTGCCAACTCGTGTTTGCTTTTGTGCGATGCGCCTGGTTTTCGGCAGCTCGACACGGACGGCTTTGCGACCGCTTCAAAAATAAAACAAACGTCTATGAAAAAAGTTTTTTTGGTATTTCTTTTAAGCCTCTTTGTTTTCGCCAATGTTGCGATGGCGCAGAAAAGCCGTCTTATAAGCGAGGTGCAGGGCGATAAAACCGTCTCGCCCTATGTCGGCGAAACGGCGCGGCTGACGGGCATCGTCACGGCGCGGACGCGCACCGGTTTTTTCATGCAGACGCCGGATGACAAAACCGATAATAATCCGAACACCTCGGAAGGAATTTTTGTTTTTACGGGCAACGAGCCGGCGTCTGAAGCGACGCTCGGGAGTCTCGTTTCGGTGACGGGAACGATTACGGAATTTCGTCCGCGCGCCGACCAGCAGACGCTGCCGGTAACCGAGCTTTCGATGAAAAACGGCGTGGATTCCGTCGCCGTGGAATCGAAAGCCAATCCGCTTCCGAAACCAATCGTGCTGACAATCGGAGATTTTAAGCCGAATTTGATTGACGAGCTTGAAAAATATGAAGGTATGCGGGTCAACGTCCCCGAGATGACGGTGGTTGCGCCGACCGGCGGCAGAGTTGACGAAAAAACCGGTTCGTCCGAGTCGGACGGCACGTTTTACGGCGTCGTTAAAGGTCTGGCGCGACCTTTTCGCGAAGTCGGGTTCGATGTTTACGACGTTGTTACGTCACCCGACAAACTCGGCGACCGGATAAAAAAAGACACGCCGAAAATGACGCTTTTCGACCATAATCCCGAACGCCTGCGCGTCGAAAGCACGGCGCAGTCAGGCGCGCAGACGATTGACGTGACGACTTTTTCGGAAATTAAAAATCTGACGGGCGTGATGCATTACGGCTATCGCGCCTATTCGATTCTGGTTGACGCGGATAATAAACCGGCGATTTCAAATCTGATAAAAGCCGTTCCTGCGCCCGCGCCGAAAGAAAATCAATTTTCCATCGCTTCGACGAATCTTGAGAGATTTTTTGACGACGAGGACGACCCGGCAATCAAAGAGCCGCTTATCACGAGCGAAGGTTTCGAGCGCCGTTTGAAAAAAGTCTCGACGGCGATTCGCAATTACATGCAGTCGCCGGATGTCGTCGCGGTGGTCGAGATGGAAAACCTGTCGGTCTTGAAAAAACTCGCCGAGCGAATCAATAAAGACGCTGAAGCCGCCGGCAAGCCGAACCCGAAATACGAGGCTTATTTGACGGAAGGCAACGACATCGGCGGCATCGATTCCGGCTTTCTGGTGAAACGCGCGCGCGTCGAAGTGCTGGAAGCCAGGCAGTTCGGCAAAGAATCCAAATTTGAAAACCCGAACACGAAAGACGATGTTTTCTTAAACGACCGTCCGCCGTTTTTGCTTCGCGCGGCGATTAAAGACGCGAAATCCGGTCAGCCGTTCGAGTTTACGGTCATCGTCAATCATTTAAAATCGTTTCGCGGCTACACGGACGAAAAAGACGCGCCGTTTGTCCAGAGAAAGAAAAAACTGCAAGCCGAGTTTCTGGCAAACGCGGTTGCCGAACGCTTAAAAGCTAATCCGGACGAACGAATCGCGCTCGTCGGCGATTTTAATTTTTACCAGTTTAACGACGGAATCATGGACGTTATCGGCACAATCAAAGGCGCTCCGGCGGCAAAAGATGCGGTAATGATACCGATGGATGATTTGGTAAATCCCGATTTAACCAATCTGGTTGACAAGATTGCACCGGCGCAGATGTATTCCTATAGTTTCGACGGCAACGCGCAGGTGCTCGACCATTTTCTCGTCAGCCCGTCGATGCTCTGGCATCAAAACGGCTTCCAATTTGTCCACGTCAACGCCGATTTCCCCGAAATCTACCGCAACGACGCGGCGCGCGTCGAACGCTTTTCCGACCACGACGCCGCGATTGCCTACTTTTCGCTCGACTCGAAATAAGTCAAGAGTTGAGAGTTGAGAGTTCGGAGTTCGGAGTTAAAAGACAAATTCAACTCTCAACTCTCAACTCTCAACTCTCAACTCTCAACTCTCAACTCTCAACTCATCTATCCGTGTTTCGCTGTTTATAAGCCTGAACGGCTTCGGCGGCGCCGGCGTGCATGATTTCGGGTTTGTGATACTTCCAGAATTTCTCGAATTCCTCGTCCGTCATCGGCGTCTGTTCCGCGCGGGCTTTATTTTTTAAATACTGTTCGGTCCATTCGCGGATTTCCTCGCTGTGGTTCATCGCCGTGCGGGCGCCGTGCATTAGATTGTCGCGTTCCATAATTTTTCGCTCCGTATGTTAAAATTTTGCATCTAAAACTTTATTCGCAAAATTTGCGTAAAAGTCCGATGTTTGATGTGATATGTTAACCTAAGTCGCTGTCGGCTTTCTAGCGTCTCCGCATCATCTATCGACATTTTTTTGGAGTTATAAGTGAAAAAATTCATTTTATCGTCGCTATTAATTTTATCAAGTTTCTCTGCCTTCAGTTTTGCCCAAACCAAGCAATCTCCACAAAGTAAGAAGCTCGAAACAACCGTTACAAAACCTGCCGCACAACAAGGGCTGGAAATCCCGTTTGTCACGAAAACGCTGCCGAACGGTCTGGAAGTCATCGTCCTTCAGGACAGCGCGGTGCCGATTGTAACGGTCGAGATGGCGGTGCGCAACGGTTCTTTTACCGAACCGCCCGAGCTCAACGGCTTGTCGCATCTTTACGAGCACATGTATTTCAAGACCAACCGCGCGATTGCGCTTTTCCGCTGCGATTTGTTCACCAGATACCAGCGCCGCGATTTGTTCAGCAAATTCGGCTGCGACTCGCAGCAGGAATTTAAAAGCCAGCTCGGCGACGTAAGTTATATCAACGACGTGGACGCGCTCGGCTATCTTCGCAACGGCACGACGCAGGAAGAATACGTCAATTATTACTTCAACACGACGAGCGGCAACCTGCCGACGATTATGCGTCTGATGCGCGACGCGATGCTTTACCCGTCGTTCGACAAGGAAGAATTCGAACAGGAAAAACAGGTCGTCATCGGCGAGCTTGACCGCCAGATGTCGGAACCGGCATATTATCTCGACCGGACCTTGATGGATAAGCTTTTCTACAAATACCCGTCGCGTAAAAGTCCGGGCGGCACGCGCTCGACCGTCGCGGCGGCGACGACCGAGCAGATGCGGCTCATTCAATCGCGCTATTACATTCCGAACAACACGGCGTTAATCGTTACGGGGGACGCCGACGCGGAAAAAGTCTTTAAACTTGCCGAAGATTTGTTCGGCGGCTGGAAAAAAGGCGAAGACCCGTTTGTTAAATTCCCGATTGTCGATCATCCGCCGCTCGCGAAAAGCGAAGGCGCGGTGGTCAACAAGGATGTCGAAAACGTCTTCGTTCAAATTGGCTGGCAGGGTCCGTCAATCGGCAAGGACGACGCTTCGACCTATGCGGCGGACGTTTTTTCGTACATTTTGCAGCAGCCTAATTCGCGTTTTCAGCGCGTCCTGGTCGATTCGGGTTTAGCGACCGCCATCGACATCAGCTATTACACGCAGCGTAATGTCGGACCGATTCGCGTGACGCTCGTTACTTCGCCCGATAAAGCAAAAGCGGCGCTTGACGCGCTTTATAAGGAAATGGCGCAGTTCAACAATCCGGATTATTTCACGGACGAAGAACTGGCAAACGCGAAGAATCTGCTCGAAGCCGAAAATCTTTTCCGCCGCGAAAAGCTGAGCGATTTTACGCACGAACTCGGTTTCTGGTGGTCTTCGACGGGCGTTGATTATTACCGCGGTTATTTCAAAAATCTGCGCGCCACGACGCGCGAAGACATCAAGCGCTATATTTCAACTTACATTTTAAACAAACCGCACGTCGGAGTGGCGCTGATTTCAACCGCCGACCAGGCGAAAGCAAAATTAACCGAACAGGATTTGATTGGAAAATAATATGAAAGCAGTCAGCAACCAGCAATCAGCAATCAGCAGGATTTATATTCTCGCGTTTTTAATTTTATCGTTTGCATTCGGCGCGTATGCGCAGGGCGCGGGACAGCCGACGACCGGCGCGCAAGCCGATTTAACCAGCGATTTCGACGTTAACGGTTTAAGGGTCATCGTTAAGCGCCGACCGAACGCGCCGACGGTCGCCGCCGGTTTGTTTATCCGCGGCGGCTCGCGCAATCTGACGCTGCCGACCGCCGGCATCGAGAACCTCATGCTCTCGACCGCCGCCGAAGCCAGCAAACAGTTTCCGCGCGACGTGATGCGTAAAGAACTGACGAAAATGGCGAGCAACATCAGCGCCGGCGCGAATGAAGATTTCAGCACGATAGCACTCGTTTCGACGCGTCCGAATTTCGATAGAACGTGGGAAATTTTTACCGACGCGGTGATGAATCCGGCGTTCGCGCAGGGAGATTTCGACCTTGTCCGCAACCGGATTCTGACGGCTCTCAAAAACCAATCCATCAGCCCCGACAGCGCGCTCAACAACTTGCAGGACAGGGTTGTTTACGCCAATCACCCGTACGCCAACGACCCGAACGGCACGCCCGAAACCATCGCCTCCTTCAAATTGGATGACATCCGCGCGTATCACCAGAAAGTGATGACGACCTCGCAGCTTTTGCTCGTCGTCGTCGGCGACGTTGACCCGGCGGTTTTGCAAAAACGCGTTGCCGAATCTTTAGGAAAACTGCCGCGCGGCAGTTATAAGGAAACGCCGCTGCCGCAGCTCGCGTTCGATAAACCGACGCTCGACATCACGACCCGCGCCATCGAAACCAATTACATCAAAGGCGTCTTTGCCGCGCCGTCGCTCTCGAATCCCGATTATTACGCGATGCGCGTCGCGATGACGCTTTTGCAAAGCAAAGTCATCAACGAAGTCCGCAACAAGCGTCAACTGTCCTACGCGCCGAACGCCGAAATGGCGGACGATGCGGCAAACACGGCGAATATCTACGTGACGGCAAACGACGCCAACCAGTCGGTTTCGCTGATGCTCGAAGAAATCGAAAAAATGAAGGCGGTCGGCGTTGACGAGGAAGAATTTACGGGACTTCCCGGTTATTTTCTGACGACCTATTTTATTAAGCAGGAAACTAACGCCTCGCAGGTTGCCGAGCTTGCCCGTTACGAGCTAATCGGCGGCGGCTGGCGCAACTCGCTCTCGTTTATCGACAAAATGCTCGCCGTCAAACCGGCGGACGTAAAAACGGTCGCCAACAAGTACATGAAAAACATCCGCTTTGTCGTCATCGGCAACCCGGCGGCAATTAACAAGCAGGTGTTTACGTCAAATTAAAACTCTGACTGTAACAAAGTAAAAAGGCTAACGAGTTGAAAGCTCGTTAGCCTTTTTACTTTTATCTTGAGCTAACTGTCTTTTTCGGACTTGCGCTCGATGATAGTCGGTTTCGAAGGCGCCGGTTTTTCTTCCTGTTTCGGCTGCGGGCGCGGCTCTTCACGTTTCGGCTCTTCACGTTTCGGCTCTTCGCGCCGTTGTTCGGGCTGCGGCTGCGGGCGCGGCTCTTCTTTGCGGCGTTCTTCCTGTCGCTGCTGCTGCGGGAAAGTCGGCTGTGGTCGGCGTTCTTCTTCCTGCGGCTTTTGCGGTTCGGGCTGCCGCTGGGGCTGCGGTTGGTAGATTATCGGCGGTGTCCGATTTTCTTCCTGCGGCTTTTGCGGAACGCTTCGCGTTTCCTCTTTCTGCCGCCGCTCGTCGTTATCGTTGTCGGATTTTCCGCCGCCCGTCGTGCGCGCCGGGAAGTTGGGCTGCGGGTTGAAATCGGGCGAGCGCCCCGGCTCGTTGTTTTCCTGTTTAATAACCGGAGTTCGCTCGATTGCGCCGGTTTTGCGTCGTTCGTTCGATTCAGTCCGGGTTTCGTTATCGGGTTTTATGTCCCGAATAACCGGCTGTCGATTGCCGAAAATGCGTTCTTTTTCCAGTTTTTCGTCGAGTGGTTTGTTCGGCTCTCTTTCGCTCGCGCCGGTTTTGACCGCAACGGCGCGCTTTTCGTCGAGGCGCGGGTTTTCAATCAGAATTTCTTTACTGACTTTATCCCTGATGGTTTTGAATTCCGGAAGGAGCGGCGGCGATTGATTTTCGTCAATCGGTTTGGCAAGCGCTTCTTTTGCCGCCGCGACCGGCGCGGTTCGATAGCCGCGCGTTTGTTTGCCGAACTCTTCGACGCTGGTTTCAACTACAGCCTCGAGCGGAACGCGCTGCAAACTCGGACTTTTAGCGTTCACGCGCCGCAGCTCGCGCACCTGTTCCGGCGTCAAAACCGGCTGATTCGGCGACGGACTCGGATTCGGCAGGGGATTATTGATAATCGTCGTGTTGTTATTGATAATCGCGACGTTGTTATTGCCGCGATAGCGCCGGTAACTGCCGAAACCGCGATTGAAATCGCAGTAATCGTCGTCGTAACCGAGCGGAAACCAGATTACCCTGCCGTTCCATGTGACAATCGAAACCATCGCCGGCTGCCACCAGCTTCGCCGCCAGCGGTAATTCGCGTAAGGCGTCCAAGCCCAGTAACCGCTGTCCCAAACCCAGCGCCCGTAATGATACGTCGCCCAGCCCCACGGCTCGTCGGCAATCCACGTCCAGCCGTAAAACGGCACCCAGCGCCAGTGACCGTAACGATACGGCGTCCAGCCCGCGTAGGGCGAGAGCGTGTTCGGGTAAGGCTTCCAGACGTAGCCGTATTTCTTCGTATAAATCCATTCGCCGTTCCCGTTTAAATCTTCCGCGCCGAACACGTCGCGGTCGTAATATTTATCGTAATAAGCTTCGTTCAGGCGCTTGGCGACAACCGAATCGCGCTTGAGAACCCAATCGTCAAACTCGTCCGCCGTGCGCGCCGTATCGGCGGTTTCGTAATCGCCCGCGTAATTTCCCTCGATAAAAATCCGCGCCGTGCGACCGCTGCGCAGGGTAAAGCCCGAGGTTTGCGTGTAAACTTTCGCCTCGCCGTTTTCGGTCGCCGTCAGCCGGATTTCCGAATTGCGCGTATCGCCCGCGTCGATGCGGTACATCCCGGCGCGGTCAATCGAAACGGTCGTTTCGGGCGCGTCAATCTCGAAATAACTCTTCGCTTTATCGAAAGCCAGCGAGCGGTAGCTCATCGTGCCCTGCGGCAGGCTGACCGCCACGCCTTCGTCGCGCAGGGTCGTAAATTTCAGGTAAGCATTTTCCCACAGGCGTATGTGGTTGTAGCCGTCGAGCTGAATTTCGACGACCGTGTTTGCGCCGGTCGCCAGCTCATCGCCTTCGACAAGCGGTAAATTCAGCGCGGCGCGTTCCCATTCCGCCTTATCGCCGCTGTCGCTCGCGCGGCGAATCTGCACGTCGCCGCGAATAAAACTGATTCTCGCCACTCGCGCCGTCACTTCGGGCGTGTAGTCGTCCACCAAAACCGCGCCGAAACCGTTTCCGGCGCACACCGCTAAAAGGGGCAAAAAGAAAAACGATGCCCAAAGAAACTTCTTCGCTAGACGCATAAAATTTTTTCTCCTTGAAATAGATTGCTTCTTCGGGAAGAGCAGTTGGGCGATTAACTCAACTTTTTCTTTCACTTACAGCAATTTTTATACCTCGATGACAAAAATTTATAAGCACTGCATTTTATGCAGTATTTATCGCGAATTTCGAATCGGAGATTTTTGGCGCTCAACCAAATCGTGCAGTGGAGATTTTTTTGAATATACGAAATCGTGTAGACGGAAAATTAAAGATTGACCTTGTATTTCACGACAAACGGGCGCGCGGCGACGAAAAGCTCGTCCTTGTCGTTGAACGTCATGCCGAAAGCCTGTGTGGCTTTAAAGTCGTTGAGGTAGTTGCCGTTCGTGTCGAAAATGCTGATGCGTGAAACCTGGCTGACGTAAAGCCTTCCCTGCGAATCGACCGCCAAATCTTCAACGCCGCCGGAGAATTGCGATTTCGGCATCTTATCGCCCGGACCGTCGCCTCTGCCGCCGAAGCGTGTCAGAAGTTTGCCGTCGGGCGTGAGTTTGAAAACGGCTGAATTCATGCTGTCGAGCAGGAAGAAATTGCCCGCGCCGTCAACCGCGACTTGCTCGATGTTGTTGATGTTCAGGTCTTTGCCGATTTTTATCGTCTGCAATTTCGCGCCTTCCGCGCTCAACACGGCAATCTCGCCGTAACGCGCTGCAACATAAAGTTTTCCGTCAATCCCGATTGCCAGATCCGACGCCGAATCGACGCGGTATTTTCCCAAAAGCTCGCCCGTTTCACGATTAAAACGCAGGACGTCGTAACCCTGCAAAACAAACAAATTTCCCTTTCGGTCGGTGACGAGCGCATCGATGATGCGGGCGGCGTCAGCCATTATCTGTGTCTGAAAATTGCCGCCGGCGTCGAAAACCTGAATGCGTCCGCCGGAACGGTCTGCCGAATAAATTTTTCCGTTTGTATCGACCGCGACCGCGCGATTGTCTTTGAATTTTCCCGCGCCCGTGCCTTCGCCGCCGAATTTTAAGAGTTCCTGCGCGATTGAAGTTTCCGTTGCGCCTGTTTTTAGCGGCGGCGGCGCGGGTGACGATTGGACGGGAGAAGATTTGTCAATCGCCTTGTTGACCGAGCGCGAAACGAGATAAAAAACGGCGACGACTGCGCCGACTATCAGGAGCGCGGTAATCACGAACGTGCCGAGAATCGAACCGCCGACGGTGTAACCGATTTTTTTCGCGGCTTCGAGATTCTGCGCGTTTTGCCGAAGGTCAACGCGCGCGTTCGACGCATTTATCTGCATTCCCGAAATGTCGATGCTCTTTCCTTCTTCCATCGCGTCAACCGCGTCTTTTGCTTCCTTTAAGCCGGTGCCGAAGGTTTCACGAAAGAGCTTGATGGCGTAAATTTTTTGTTTGCTTTGAATCAATCGCTGAATTTCGGCGATTTTCAAAGCCTTTCCGGTCAGCGAAGACAAATCGCCGAAATCCAGATTTCCCGCGCCGCCAAAAACCTGTGAGCTTTGCATTACATTCGACGGGACAATCACATTACTTCCGCAAAACCGGCATTTCTGCATCGGCTTGCCCTCAAACTCTAACGGCGCGGAACACGACGGACATCTAAAGGTTTCTGACATAATTAAAGGAAAACTCGTTTTCGAGATTTTGCAACTAAGATTTTCGATTATAAACTAGATTTCCGATAAAAACTCCAATTTGTGAGAACAGGTATTATGAAAAAATTTGCGATATTCGGACTAATTATTTTAACTTTCGCGTTTTCGGCTTTCGGGCAGAAAAAAACGCCGCCCGCCAAAACAGACCCGGCAAAAGACGTGCGCGCCGCTTTCGACCGGCTGGTTGACGGCATCAAAACGGCGGACGCCGCCAAGGTGATGAGTGTTTACAACAAAACCGAAGACATCCTGTTTTTTAACAACAACGGCTCGGTCACGCGCGGCTGGGAGACGATGCGCGCGAACCGCGAAGCGTCATACAAAAACGTCTCGAACGTCACCCTTGACCCGACCGGCGTGCGTATCGAAATGCTCGGCGCAAACGCCGCCTATTTAACCTGCAAATGGAAACAGCAGCAGGAGACGAGCGGCAAATTGGAAACCGCTTCGGGCAGAATGACGCTCGTTTTCCAAAAAATCGGCAAGGAATGGAAAGTCGTTCACCTGCATACTTCGCCCGATAATCCCGACCCGAGCCGACCGGTGCTGCCGTCGGAAAGAGTAAATCAATAAATGAAAAAAATTATTTTCCTGACATTTATTTTTTGCTTTTTGGCTCTAACTGCAAGCAAAAGTTTTGCCTGCAGCTGTGCGCTGCCGAGCCGGTCGCTGGAAAAACAAATAGCAATCGCCTACGAAAAATCCGCCGCGGTTTTCTACGGCGAGGTTGTCGAAATCACCAGAGACCCTGAAAAATTTTACGTAAAGGTAAAATTCAAGGTCGAAAAATCGTGGAAAAATCAAATAGAAAGCGAAGTAGTTATCCAAACCGGAGAAGGCGGCGGCGATTGCGGTTATCCATTCAATATTGGACAGAAGTATCTGGTTTATGCATACGGCGACAAAAATAGTTTGGGAACCAATATTTGCCAAAGAACTTCGCCATTTGAGACAGATTTAAAGTATCTGAATAAAATTAAAAAGCCTAAGCTCTTGAAAAAATAGCTTGGGCGACGGTTCGATTAGTCGTGCCCAAAATCAATAAATGAAAAATATCACGGTTTTTTGCGGCTCGAACAGCGGCTTTCGCACGGATTATGCGGAAGCCGCCCGCATTTTGGCGCGGCTTTTTGTCCGCGAAAATATTCGTCTCGTGTACGGCGGCGGAAACGTCGGTTTGATGGGCATTATCGCCGATGAAGTGATGCGCGCGGGCGGCGAAGTCATCGGCATCATTCCCGATTCTTTGGATAAAAAAGAAGTCGGTCATCGCCGCATTACCGAGCTGCGGGTCGTCGGCTCGATGCACGAACGCAAAGCGCAGATGGCGGAACTGGCAGACGGTTTTATCGCAATGCCCGGCGGAATCGGCACGTTCGAGGAATTTTTCGAGATTCTGACGTGGGCGCAGCTCGGCTTTCACGAAAAACCGTGCGCCGTTTTGAACATCGCCGGTTATTACAACGGATTGCTCGCGCTCTGCGACAACGCCGTCGCGGAAGGTTTCCTGCGTCCGGCGCATCGCCAATTGATTTTAGAAGATTCAAATCCGGAAATTCTGCTTGAAAAGATGCGAAACTTAAAACCTTTGCCGGTCGAAAAATGGCTTGAACGCGAAGAAGAGTTGTAATTTCAAAAACGGACGCGGAGTTATTATAAAAATAACTCCGCGTCCATCCGTTAAAGCCGCGTCCAATTTTTCAAACTGCTTCTAAAATAACCTGCGCCACCGCGTGGTCGGTCGTGTGCGAGAGCGAAAGATGAATTTTGTTCGCGCCCAAATTTTCCAGTAAAATGCGTGCTTCGCCTTTGATTTCCATTGCGGGAACACCCTGCGAGTCGTTCAGGATTTCCATATCCTGCCAGGTTATGCGCCCGCGCCAGCCGGTTTTTAAGGCTTTTAGAAAGGCTTCTTTCGCGGCAAAGCGCGCCGCGTAACTTTGCGCCGAAGCCGCGCCTTTGGCATCGCAGTAGACGCGTTCCTTCGCGGTAAAAACGCGCTCGACAAAGCGCGGCGTTCTTTGAATCGTCTCCGCGATACGATAAACTTCAACAATGTCTATGCCGATGGAAACTATCATCAGTTCGGAGTTCGGAGTTCAGAGTTCAGAGTCCGAAGACCAAATTTTAGCAGAAAACGGGTTTTATTGGCGCGAATCGGGCGGCATTAAGATTTTAATCAGCCGCGTACTGGAAGAAAAGGGTTTCGTAAACGGCTTTTCGACCCGTGCGGGCGGCGTTTCCGATTTTCCCGAAAATTCTCTGAACTTAGCCGGTTACGACGAAGATTCGGCGGAAAATATTGCCGAAAACCGGCGGCGCTTTTTAAGCGTTCTGGGCGGCGATTACCGGCTTGCTTCGTGCTGGCAGGTTCACAGCAGCGAAGTGCGCCTGGTGAAGGATTTCGAAGACGCGGCGGACGGCGATTACAAAATGGACGCGCTCGTCTCGGATGCGCGCGGCGTTTTTCTGGGCGTCAAAACCGCCGACTGCGTGCCGGTTCTGCTCGGCGACACGAAAACCGGCGCGTTTGCCGCGATTCATGCCGGCTGGCGCGGGACAGTCCAGTCGATTGTCTTAAAAGCGATTGAAGAAATGCGCACGCTTTACGGGACGAGTACGTTAGACTTGATTGCCGCCATCGGTCCGGCGGCAACCTGCAAAAATTACGAAATCGGGCGCGACGTGATTGACGCTTTTCACGAAAAATTTCCGCGCTCCGAGCATCTTTTTACGCCGACAAAAGAAAATCACGCGCTCATCGATTTGCACACGGCGAATAAGGAACAGCTTTTAAGCGCCGGCGTTCTGCCGGAAAACATATCCATCGCGCCGCTCTGCACGATGGAGCGCACCGACTTATTCTTTTCCTACCGCAAAGAGAAACGCCTTTACGGCAAAACCGGTCGTTTGATGTCGGTAATCGGCAGAATTTAAGCAGCTTTTCAAAAACCCCTTGACCAAAGCGGTCGCTATTTTATAAAATTCCCTTTCCACAAACCCCCTGGAGATTTAACCAAATGAAGTTACGTTTTTTGTACCTCACGTTTCTGTGCGTGATTCTGCTGACCGCGCTCAATGCCCAAACTTTTGCGAAAGACGCATGGGTCAATGTTCGCTCGAAAAACTTTTTTCTCATCGGCAACGCGAGCGAAAAGGAAATCCGGCAGATCGCGACCAAATTGGAGCAGTTTCGCGAAACCTTCCGGCTGGTGTTTCCGCGCGCCAAATTTAACCGGACGATTCAGACGAATGTCGTCGTCTTTAAAAGCGATTCGGCTTACCGTCCCTTCAAACCGAAGCGCGCCGACGGTAAGCCGGACGACGGAATCGCCGGGTATTTTCAGCCGGGCGACGATTTAAACTACATCACGCTTTCGACCGAAGGCGAAAAAGCAGACACCTTTAACACGATTTTTCACGAGTACGTTCACTTTTTGCTCGACACCAATTTCGGCAAGTCCGAAGTTCCGCCATGGTTCAACGAAGGTTTGGCGGAATTTTACTCGACCTTCAAAATCGAAGACGACCAGAAAGCGACGCTCGGCGCGCTTCAGAACAATCATCTCCAGCTTTTGCAGCAAAACCAATTAATTCCGCTGAAAACTTTTTTCGCCATCGATAATTATTCGCTGCACCAGAATGGGAATCACTCGCGCAGCATTTTTTACGCGCAGGCGTGGGCTTTGATTCATTACCTGATTCAGGGCAAGAAGGGCGCAAACGCCGGAGCAATGAACAAATTTCTATCGCTCGTAATGAACAAGGCGGAACCGGAGACGGCTTTTCAGGAGGCGTTCGGATACGATTACGCAACGATGGAAAAGGAGCTCAAAAGCTACGTTTCGCAGAGTAAATACGCGGCGACTTTATTGACGTTCAAAAACAAGCTCGTTTTCGATACGGAAATGACGACCGCGACTTTATCCGAAGCCGAAGCGAACGCCTATCTGGGTGATTTGCTTTACCACACGCACGAATACACGGACGCCGAAATTTACCTGCAAAAAGCAATCTCGCTCGACGCCGGTTCGAGTCTCGCGAACACTTCGCTCGGGCTCGTAAAAATGCGGGAGAGAAAATTCGACGAAGCGAAAAAATATCTGGAAAAGGCGATTGCCGGCGACCAGAAAAATCATCTCGCGCATTATAATTACGCTTATATCTTAAGCCGCGAAAGCATGGACGAATTCGGGTACGTTTCCAAATTCCCGCCCGAAATCGCGAAAAAAATGCGTGAATCGCTGCAAAAGGCGATTCAGATAAATCCGAATTTTACCGAAAGCTATCACCTGCTCGGCTTCATCAATCTCGTCAACAACGAAAACCTCGACGAATCCGTGACGACTTTGAAAAAAGCTTTAGAGCTGCAGCCCGGCAATCAGCAATATGCTTTTATCATCGCGCAGATTTATATGCGCCAGCAAAAGTATACCGAGGCGAAAGAGCTTGCCGATAAGATTTCTAAAACGGCGGACGAGCCGGATTTGCGTGTCAAAGCGCAGGCGCTGGCAAAAACTCTCGCCGAATATGAAGAGAGAACCGCCGCTTACCGGAAACAGGAAAAAGAGCTGGAAGAAAAAGGCATCCGCGCGCCGGTCGTAATTAAGAGAAGCAACAAAACTGAAGCCGAAATCGCGAAGATTGAGGAAGAAAACAAAATCAACAGCCTGAATCGTGTCATTACCAAGCCGAAGCCGGACGAAAAACAGGCGCTCGCCTACCTTGAAAAAGTGGCGTGCGTGAAAGGCGAAATAATTTACACGGTCAAAACCGAGACCGAAAGTTTCGTGCTTTCGGCGAAGGATTTTTCAAACCTTGAATTGATGTCGACAATCGAAGAAGCGCAGAATTTGGAATTCGGCTGCGACGCGCCGGTCAAAGATTTTCTCGCCGTGCTGAATTACCGCCCCGGCGCGGACACCCGGACGAAATCGCGGGGCAGCCTGACGGCAATTACGTTCGTGCCGAAGTTTTTCCGTCTGAAAGGCGAAGAAGAATTGAAACAGGCGCGCCAAGTGATAATCGAAGACGAGACGACGGTTGAGACCGACCCGCAAGCCGAAGCCGACCGCGAGCGGCAGCGTCGTGAAGATATGCTCGAAGGAATCAAGCAGGCGCTCAGAACGCCGCTCGCCGGCGAAACGCGCGCGCTTGGGACGGTGGAAAAAATCGAATGTAGCACCGGCTCGATTACGTTTCTGGTCAAAATCGACGCGCAAGCCTTAAAGCTCAAAGCAAAATCTCCGCAAGACGTAAAAATCGCCGTGTTCACGCCCGACGCCGGCGGAATTCAGTTGGGCTGCGGCGCCACGCTTCCGCCGATTCCGGTCGTTATCACTTATCGTCCGAAAGATAAGAACGGCGGCGAGGCGGTCGCGCTCGAATTCGTGCCGAAAAGCTTTACGCTCGAATAAAAGGCTCGCAAGCGTTGGAAAGGTAAAAAGTCTGCCCGAAAATCAGCAGACTTTTTACCTTTTTAATTTTTCGCCTTTTATTTAACTCTCGCCGTTAACGTGACTTCCTGCGTTTTCGGCGGATAGCAAACTTCCTCGGTACAAGCCTGAAAACGGACGACGGCGCGGACCTTGACCGAATTGCCCTTGAAATTCGCCGGAACCGTCAGGTTAAACAGAAATGAAACCGTGCCTTCATAAACGTTGAGCGTGTCTTCGGAAAATTGAAATTTGCGGTTGCGACCGCGCGGATAGGTAATCGCACCCGTTTTTGCGCCCGTCACCGTTAAGCGAACGTTGGTCGGAATCGCGTACTGGCTGTTCGGACGATTCGAATTGACGTGCAGCCCGCCCGGAATACTCAACGTCACCGTGCCGCGCACGGAACCGCCGCGGGCGACCGCGCCGATCGAACCGTTGACCGTCTGCGCGTTTGCCGGACCGGCGGCAAAAAACAATAAACCTAAAGAAAAAAGAGCGATAGATAATATTTTTTTCATAATTTCCCCAATCTGTCCGATTCTGCAAAAATTCGAGAACGTCTCTATTTTACCCGAAAACTCGCCTGAAGTTTTTCGGCGCGTTCTTCGTATTTCTCCGCGTAATCGGCTAAAACCGTCATCTCCAAATCGAAAATCTTTTCGCGCGCCGCAATGATTTTATGATAAAGAATAGTTTCCACGTCTTTCTCGCTTCGCTCGCCCTTGAGCAAAACCGTATTTGCGTCCGGCTTTTCTTCCGTCAGCACCTTTTCAAAATTGCTTTTTATATCCCTGCAAATTTCCGTCAGGCTTCTGCCGCCTAAAACCTTCAGCTTGATGAGACTCTGCCGCAGCTTTTCAGCGGTGTCTTCGTCGCCGAAGTCTTTTGAAAAAGCATAAAACGCCAAAAAATCTTCCCGCTCGACCGGATTCAAAAAGCCTTCGGGTTTAAGCAGCGAAAACTCGTCCGTTTCAATCGTTTCCTCTTCAAAGGCTTCTGCCGCGCTTCGTTTGATTTTGGTCGAAGCATAAACCATAAGCGCGACGATTAGCACGCCGACAATAAGAATTTCCATATTAAAAGGTTAAAAGGCTAAAAGTGAAAAGGTGAAAAGATGAAAAAGTTTTATTTGTTCGTAAAACGCCGACTTTTTCACTTTTCAACTTTTTCACGATTTCACCTTGCAATCTGCACTAAATTCGGCTCGCTCTTGGCGGCGAGCTGACCGCAGGCGGCGTAAATATCGCGCCCGCGCGGCGTTCTCAAATAGGCGGAAACGCCTTTCGATTCCAGGATTTCCTTGAACCGCTCGATTTGCCGCGCGTCGGACGGGCGATATTCGAGCGGCTCGGCGGAATTATGCGCGATTAAGTTGATTTTCACGCGTTCCAAGCCGTACTTGTTTAATAGATTCGCCAGCTTGCGCGCGTGCTCGTCCGAATCGTTGACGCCGCCGAGCAAAACATACTCAAAAGTAAACCGTTCGCCGCGCCGCAAAGATTTCTCAAACTCTTTCGCCGCCGCGAAAAGCTCCTCGATGTTCCAGCGCTTGTTTATCGGCATCAGTTTGTCGCGCAATTCGTTATCGGGCGCGCTCAAAGAAATCGCGAGATGCGGTCGGTTTTCCAGTTTCGCGAATTCGTAAATCTTCGGCACGATTCCGGCTGTCGAAACCGTCACGCGGTTCGGCACGATAAACAGTCCTTCTTCCTCCGCCATTACCGAGAGCGCCTTGATTAAATTCTCGAAATTCAGAAAAGGCTCGCCCGCGCCCATACCGACCAGATTCGTGCCGTGCGGCGTTTCTCCGCCCGTCCCGTAAACGTCGTTGAGAACAATAATTATCTGCTCGACAATCTCGCCCGCCGTTAAATTTCTCAATAGTCCGAGCTTTGCCGTCAAACAAAAATCGCATTTTAAGGGACAGCCCGACTGCGACGAAAAACAAATCGTGTCGCGCCCGCGCGTCGGGATAAAAACCGCCTCGACCGGCAGATTATCATGCGTTTTCATCAAAAAGCGCCGCGTTCCGTCCACGGAAACATAGCGCGATTCGACTTTTAAGGTCGCGGCGGTCGCCGTTTCCTTTAATTTTTCGCGGAACGCTTTGGGCAAATCCGTCATCTCGTCGAACGATTGCAGACGGCGCTCGTGCAAGCCTTTGAAAATCTGCCGCGCACGATATTTCGGCTCACCGATGTTTTGAACAAATTCGGCAAGCTCGTCTTTTGTTAAGGCTGTGAGATGAATTTTTTCCATCATATTCATTTTAACCTATCAGATTTGATGCGAAAAACGCCGTTTGTTACTTACCGAATTATGTTCGGACGGCTGCCGGGCATAATTTGCAGCAAGACAGTCGATGTTTGAAGATTGCAGACGGTATTTGAAGCGCTGCCAACGTCGTTGGCAGCGCTTCAAATGACAGCGGCAGCATTGCAAATTCCGCTTTCCGAAAAAAGATGCGCACGTCGCGCGGCTGTGCTAAACTTTTAGGCAAATTCGGGCGTGTAAAATTTATGAACAACAGAGTCCTTAGCGGTGCAATTATTGCTTTTATCGTCCTTCTCTGCGTTATCTTTTTCTGCTTCCGGGCGGGCAAATCACTTTACGAACGGCTGCGCGGCACAAACAATACGACCGTCAATCAGCCGAACAATCAACCGCCGAATCCGTCCGGTCAGCTGCCGGCGACGCCCGCCGAGGCGCAAGCCGTTTATCTCGCGCTCGGAAATCCGTCGAACGCGACCGCCGCCGACCCGAATAATTACCTGCTGGTCAACAATTTTATGGTTATTTCCTACAATCGCGACCGCGGAATTCCGAATTGGGTAGCGTGGCGCGTGTCGAAAGCGGATTTGGGAAGCCTCGACCGCGAAGATTCGTTTCGTCCCGACGACCGGCTGCCGAAAGGCTGGACGCGCGTGACGCCCGCCGATTATACGGGCAGCGGTTTCGACCGCGGGCACGTCTGCCCGAACGCCGACCGCTATTCGAGCCGCGAAGCGGCGGATTCGACGTTTGTGATGACCAATATGACGCCGCAGACCGGCGATTTGAATCGCGGTCCGTGGCAAAAACTCGAAGCTTACTTAAGAACGCTCGTCAATCGCGGCAGCGACGTTTATATCTACGCCGGGGTTTACGGCAGCAAAGGCAAACTCAAGCAAAAAGTCACGATTCCGTCGAACGACTGGAAAGTCGCCGTCGTCGTTCCGGCGGGAACGCCAACGAGCGCCATCAACGAAGGCGCACGCGTGATTGCGGTCGATATGCCGAACGTGAAAGGCATTATGAACGCCGACTGGCAGGTTTATCGCACGAGCGTTCGTCAAATCGAACAGGCGACCGGCTACAATCTGCTGTCAACGCTGCCGCAAGCCGTGCAGGACAAGCTTGAAACCAAGGTCGATAACACAAACGATTGAAACCCGCTAAATTTTCGCGCGTAAAATCTTTAAATTATGAAAAAAAATCTTCTTCCGTCTGTCTGCTTTGTTCTGTTTCTTACCTTTAACCTGATGGCGCAAACACCCGAGATAAAAGAAGCCAACCCGGCGGATGTCGCATCGCTCGACGCAATTATGAAAGCCGTCTACGACGTGATTTCGGGCGATGCCGGAAAGCCGCGTGATTGGGAACGCTTTCGGACACTCTTTCACAAAGACGCGCGGATGATTCCATCAGGCAAAAACGCGCAGACCGGCATTATCGGCGCACGCGCTTACACGCCCGAAGAATACATCGAACGCGTTGAACCGGTCTTTGCCAAAGACGGCTTCTTCGAGCGCGAAGCGGCACGCCGCGTCGAAATTTACGGCAACATCGCGCAGGTCTTTTCGACCTACGAATCTTTTCACAGCCTCGCAGACAAAAAACCTTTCGTGCGCGGCATCAACAGTTTTCAACTCTTGAACGACGGCAAACGCTGGTGGGTCGTCACAATCTTCTGGCAGGGCGAAACCGCCGACAACCCGATTCCGAAAAAGTATCTCAAGTCTAAAAATTAATTTTTTAGCCGCGGATGAATACAGATGAACGCGGATAAGAGTTTTATCGACTTAATCCGCGTTCATCCGCGGCTAATTTTTTTAGCCTGCTCAAATAGTTTCTGCTTGACAATAAAACTTAACACTGTTAATTTATTTTCATGGCGAGTCGAAACCGTTTACAAGCCGATAAAGAAAATCTGCGGCAGGAGATAATGGACGCGGCGCGCGAGATGTTTGTCAGCGAGGGTTACGCAAACGTCTCGATGCGAAAAATCGCCGATAAAATCGGGTATTCGGCAACAACGATTTATCTTTATTTCAAGGACAAAAACGACCTTCTGCACCAAATCTGCGAGCAGACTTTCGCGCGGCTCGCCGCAAATATCAAGGCGATTAATATGCTTTCGGACAATCCGCTCGAAAAGCTTCGCAGCGGACTTCGCGAATATATCCATTTCGGTTTGAAGCATCCGAGCCAGTACGAAATCGTTTTCATCACGCCTTTGCCGGTTGAAGCGGAAGGCGATTTTGAAGAGTCGAACGGACGCGTTGCATTTGACACTTTGCGAACGGTTATAACCGAATGCATTTCCGCCAACCTTTTGAAACAAACGGACGTAGAGCTTATCAGCCAGACGCTCTGGGCAGGGATTCACGGCGTCACGTCGCTTCTGATTCAACACGACGGCTTCCCGTTTGTCGAGCGCGAAAGATTGGTTGACAGCGTTATCGACACTTTGATTGCGGGCATTAAAGCCTGATTTTTTTTTACTTTCAGGTTAACACTGTTATTTTACGGAGAAAAATTTATGACGGCAGACAAAATATTTTCGATTGCAAACTTGATTGCGCTCCTGAGCTGGTTAGTTTTACTGGTCGCGCCGCGCTGGATTCTAACGCGCAAAATCATTCTTTCGGGCGCAATTCCGCTGCTCCTTTCAGCGGCTTATTTAATTCTGATAATTTTATTTTTCGGCAAGGCGGACGGCGGCTTCGATTCATTGGCGAATGTGATGAAGCTTTTCACAAACGAATGGGCTGTTCTGGCGGGCTGGATTCATTATCTGGCGTTCGATTTATTCGTCGGCGCGTGGGAAGTCAAGGACGCCGGAGAGCGGGGAATTTCGCATTGGTTCGTGATTCCGTGCCTGGTTTTAACGTTTCTGTTCGGTCCTATAGGCTTTTTGCTTTACAGCATTTTGCGTGCGTTTTTGGGTAAAAAAGAGGTAAAAAATGATTAAGGAATTATTTGTGCGACAGCGCCCTTTGATGACGGCGGGCGTGGTTTCGATTGTCTGTTTTGCCGTTCTGGCAGCGGTTTCACTCTTCGATTCGACCGAAATTTTAGGCATCAATCGCTGGATAAAGCCGATGAAGTTTTTCGTCTCGATTGCGATTTTCGTCTGGACGAGCGCCGTTTATCTGGATTTTCTGAAAAACTATCGTCAAGCGGGGCGATTTATTTCGTGGGGAATGATTCTGGTCTTTGCGGTTGAAATGGTTATCATCGTCGGGCAGGCGGCGCGCGGTACGACGTCGCATTTCAACGTCAAACAGCCGCTTGACGGAATGCTTTTCGGCGTTATGGGCTTGGCGATTGTTTTCAATACGATTCTTGCCGCCTATCTGCTTTATCTTTATTTCAAGGCGGAAATCGATTTGCCGCAATCCGTTATCTGGGGAATGCGTCTCGGCTTGATTTTATTCCTGGCGTCGAGCTTTGAAGGCGGCTATATGTCGGCGCAGCTCGGTCACACGGTCGGCGCGGCAGACGGCGGCGCAGGATTGGGGCTCGTTAACTGGTCAACGAAAGGCGGCGATTTACGGGTCGCGCATTTCGTCGGAATGCACGCTTTTCAAGCCGTGCCGCTTTTCGCTTACGCGCTCGAACGATATAAAATAAAATCGGCAATGCTGCAGACCTTTATTTTCGCCGCCGTTTATTTTGCGGTTTTCACGTTCGTTTTCGTGCAGGCGCTTTTGGGAAAACCGTTTTGGGGATAAAAATATCAAAGTGACAAGAATGAAAACAGAAGACGTCCCGAAACGGGTAAAAATAGCGCGCATCGTTTCGGTCGCCGGTCATCCGTTCGTGTTGCTGACGCTGACGGTTTTTATCGCCGCCCTTCACCGCACGAATCCGATTCGCGCGCTGACTCTCGGCGGCGCGGCGGTTCTTTTTACGGTTTCGCCGCTCGTTTTTATCATTCGCCGCAAAGTTTCCGCCGGGAAATGGAGCGACCACGATATTTCCGACGCTTCCGAGCGCCGCAGCTTTTACCCGATTGCGATTGGCATCGCAGCGCTTTCAACCTTTCTTTTCTACCTGCTCGACTTTCCGCACGGTTTGATTGTCGGAATGCTGATGAGCCTCGTTATTATGCTGGCGGCGATGCTCATTAATCGCCGCTCGAAGATTTCGCTGCATATGATTTTCGCCGCGTATTTTGCGATTGCGCTGTTTGGCGTAAGCCTTTGGAGCGGCACGGGTTTTCTGCTGCTGGCGGCGGCAGTCGGCTGGTCGCGGGTGGTGCTCGAACGGCACACGCCGGCACAGGTTTTAAGCGGCGCTGTTTTGGGCGCGACTGCCGGAATCGTCCTTTTGAAAATAACCGGCGTTTTCTAAATAAAAATTTAATTTAACCTTTCGTCCCGCCGGAACCGCCAATGCGCAAAGTTTTTAAGAATTGATTTCCGCGCGTCGATTTGGCAATCTTTTGCCTGATGGCAGAGCATATTTTAGAACGAACGCAAATCATCCGGCGCGGGCGCGCGGAAGTTTTCGAATTCTTCGCCGACGCTGCAAATCTCGAACGCATCACGCCGCCGGAACTCAATTTTCACATCATCACGCCGCCGATTGATGTCCGTAAAGGCGCGCTGATTGGTTACCAACTAAAACTGCGCGGCATTTCTTTAACATGGAAGACGGAGATAACGCAGTGGAATCCGCCGCACGATTTCGTCGATACGGCGCTCAAAAGTCCTTACAAACAATGGGTTCACCTTCACACTTTTCAAGAATCTGCGCCGGACGAAACGATTATGAAAGACGTCGTTCGCTATCGTCTGCCATTTGAACCTTTCGGCGACATCGCGCATTTTTACGTGCGAAAAGAGCTTGCATACATTTTCGATTACCGCTACAAAGTGATTGAAGAAATCTTTCATTCAAACGAAAAGTGAAAACTATCGAATTCAAACTATCCGAAAACATAATTCTTGAAATGGTGGAAATTCCCGCCGGAAGTTTTCTGATGGGAAGTTCCGAAAACGAACTTGAAAAGCGCGAAAACGAAACGCCGCAGCATAAAGTAAACTTAAAATCTTTCTATCTCGGTAAATTTCCCGTTACACAGTCGCAATGGTTTGCCGTGATGAAAAGTCTGCCGAATATTACAGAGGAATTTCGCGGTGATGATTTGCCGGTCGTTAATGTTTGGCTCGAAAAAGCGATTGAATTCTGCGCAAAACTTTCTACCTTTACGAGCGAAAATTTTCGTCTGCCAAGTGAGGCTGAATGGGAATATGCATGCCGCGCCGCAACCCGGACGCCTTTCAGTTTCGGCGAAATAATCACTACTAATTCAGCCAATTTCAACGGCGAGCAGCCATTTAAGGAAACACCGGAAGGCGAATTTAGAAAACGCCTCACGCTGGTCGGCAGCTTTCCGCCGAATGATTTCGGGCTTTACGATATGCACGGCAATGTTTGGGAATGGTGCGCCGACATTTGGCACGAAAATTATATCAATGCGCCAAACGACGGGAGCCCGTGGTTGACGAACGGCGACCAGAGCTACTGCGTTCAGCGCGGCGGTTCGTGGCTTGACCGCGCATCAAATTGCCGCTCGGCATTTCGAGTCGGCGACATTGCTCACAATAACGACCACATTGTCGGGCTTCGCGTTTGTTTGCCGAAAACCTAAAATTCAATCCAATCGGTCGGCTGTTTGTGATATGAAACCGTGATGCGCGTCTCGGCTTTGAAGAAATTCGGGCGCATATTGAGCGCGGTTTCAGCCATTAATCTTGCGAGATGCGGTTCGTTGGCGCGCTGCGAAAGGTGCGCGAGAACGATATCGCGCGCCGCACCGTCGTATTCGTTGGTGAGCCATTCGGATAAATCTTCGTTTGAAAGATGCCCGACGCGTGAAAGGATTCGCTGCTTCAAATCCCAGCTGTAAATCGGACAGGTTTTGAGCATATCGCGCGAGTGGTTCGATTCGACGACGATTGCCGCACAATTCCGAAGTTTTTCCTTAATCAGCGTCGTGATGTGACCGAAATCCATGAGGGTCGCGATTCTTACGCCGTCTTTACGAGCGACGAAGCCGAAATTGTCTGCCGCGTCGTGCGGGACCGAAAAAGGCTCGAAATCAATGTCGCCGATGCGAAACTCGCGGCTCGATTCGATTCTTTCAGTGCGATTTTTTAGACAATCGCGGCGTTTGACGGCTTCGCTGTCGCCGTTCTGCAAGCCTTTGCGCGTGCCGTAATAGGAATCTTCGGTTGCCTCGGAGATAAAAACCGGGCAATTGACAGACTTTAAGAGAACGCGCAAGCCGCCGGCGTGGTCGGAGTGTTCGTGCGTGATAAGAATCGCGTCGATGCGCGCGGAATCTTCGCCGACCGCCGCGATGCGCTCCAAAATCTGTTTCGCGCTCATACCGGCGTCAACCAGAACTCTCGTTTTTTCGGTCACAATCAGAACGGCGTTGCCGGTCGAACCACTGCCGAGAACCGTAACTTTCATTTTTTTATTTAGCCGCGGATGAACGCGGATTTCACGAATTTTAAGAAACTCATTAACGGGTAAACGTGAATAAAACCACTCAATTCTATTTTGTTTTATCCGCGAAATCCGCGCAAACCGGCGGCTAATTTTTCTTCTCTTTTAACTTCGGGCGTAAAACATTGCCGATGACGCGCGTGACGAGCGAATCGGGCGCTATTGTCCCTAAAACCGAGCCGATATAATTTGCTATGCCCGAGACGACGAGCGGCTTTCCGGCTTTCGAGGCTTTGAGGGCTTTTTCAACCACCGCGGCGGGCGTCTGCATTCCTTTTGCCGAAAACGGAATCGCTTTTGCGGCGGCGAAAAAATTCGTTCTCGTCGGTCCCGGGCAAACGGCGGTGACCGTGATATTAAACGCGCGATTTTCTTCCGCGACGGCTTCGCTGAAAGAAGTTACAAACGCTTTTGTCGCCGCGTAAGTCGCCATAAACGGGATTGCCTGAAAGCTCGCGGTTGACGAAACGTTGATAATCACGCCGCTTTTTCGAGCGCGCATTTTTTCGAGATAGCGATGCGTCAGGGCGACGAGCGCCATAATATTCAGGCTTATCATCTCAAGCTCGCGCTCTAAATCCAGCGCGGCAAAATCGCCCATCGAGCCGAAACCGGCATTGTTGATGAGCCACTCGACCTCGAAGCCGTGCCGCTCGGTTTCTTCAAAAAGCTTTTTGTCGGATTCAAACTCAGTCAAATCGAGCGCGACGTAATGCGCCGTGATTTCGTGTTTGAGCATCAGCTCGTCACAGAGCTGGTGCAGCTTTTCCCCGGAGCGCGCGACCAGAACCAGATTATGTTTTTCTTCCGCCAGGCGCCGGGCAAAAGCTTCGCCGATGCCGCCCGATGCGCCCGTGATGAGTGTTGCCTTCATAAATCCGTATCATCTTGCGGATAAATAGAATAGTAAATTGTACCGATTCCCGCCGCAATAATAATTAATGTTCCCAAAAGTCGGATGATGTTTGCAACCGCGCGCGTGGAATTTATCAGTCCGGTCGCCGTCAGCAGATAATTCCAATCGTGAAAACTTCCCTCGCTGCCCGTCAAACCGCTGGTCAAAACGAGCTGCATCGCAACGGCGTCCGAGGCGTAAACAAAAACGTTCAAAATGCTCTGCCCGACCCAAAATAAAACAATCGCGGCGGAATAATATTTCTCGTGCCGCCAGAAATAGACGACAAACGCGGCGGGCATTATGATTTGAAAAAGCGAGCCGCCCGCGACCATCAAAAACTCTCCGAACGGGCGAAAAACGAGATGCCCGGTTTCGTGAACCGGTAAATCGACCAAATCGAGAAAGCTTCCCCGCTCGGGCACGTAAGCGACCCAAAGAAAATAAAGGCTCGGAATGGCGGCAAAGATAAGTTTCGGGTAACTGATTCGCATAAGTTTTCGATTCGGTAAAGCAATCGGAAGGATTTTTATTTTACGCCGAAGAAAGGCGCGAAATCTTTAATATCTTACTCCAAAAAGCCGCCGTGAGAGTCAAAAAAATTTAAAGTCGTTAGTAATTTATCCGCTGCGGAATGCTGTTTGTCGAATGTTCGGCACGATTTATTGAATGAAGAATCCGCTTTATTGACGGCAGATGTGAATTTATCCGTCGTCGATGCTGAATAATTGATTGTAAGCAGCAATTTATTGATTGTAAGAGACGGTTTACGCATTGCCGGAGACGGTTTATCGACTGTAAACAATTAATTATTCCGTGCAGCGCTTGATTTATTAAACGTGGTAAATCATTTTTTCGACGCCGGAAAGCATTTATTACAAGTTTTCGAGAAATTCTTCTTTTGAAATCCCGTAAAAAACGCATTCCATCCCGTAATGCTTATCCGTCTTTTCGTACGTCATCCCGAGCTTTTCCATAATTCGCCACGAAGCCGCATTTTCGGGCGCGGCGACCGCCACGATGCGCGTCGCGCCGGCTTCTCGAAAACCGTATTCGAGCCACGCCCGCGCGCATTCATAACCGATGCCTTTGCCCCAGAAGCGTTTTATCATCCCGTAGCCGACTTCGGTCTCGCCCGTTTCTTCCAAAGGCTGAAGTCCGCACCAGCCAATCATCTCGCCCGTCTCTCGCCAAATCATCGCGCACATGCCGTAGCCGTATTTCGCATAACAGTCGATGTAAAACGCGAGGCGCTTTTCAATCGCTTCCGGGTTTTGCATCCGGCGACTGCCGATGTACTTGATAACATCGTTATCCGAACGCAGCCCGATGAGCTTGTCTAAATCGTCGGAGGTAAATTGGCGGATTATAAGTCTTTCGGTTTCTAACATCTTAATTTTTAACGCCGGGACATCCGAGACGCCGGAGATTTTTTAATTACAATTCTACTTTGCGGCTTTGCGGCTTTGCGCCTTTGCGTCGAAAAAACTCTTCCCGTGTAATCGAATAGTGAACCAAATCGCGCTCGTAGAAGCGTCCCGTGTAGTCGTAGCTCATACCGAGCTTTTCCATGACGCGCCACGACGCGCGGTTTTCGGGACGCGCAACGGCGACGATTTCTTTGAAATTTAAGGTTTCAAAGCCGTAAATCAAAAAGGCTTCCGCCGCCTCGCTCGCGTAGCCTTTGCCCCGCAGCTCTTTGATAAGCGCGTAGCCGACCTCGATTTCGCCGGTTTCTTTAAGCCGCCAAAGCCCGCACCAGCCCGCAAATTTACCGGAAGACTTTTCGACGACGGCGCAAAAACCGATTTTTTCCGTGTCCCAGCGGCTCGACACCAGATTCACCCAATTTTCCGCTTCCACGCGGTCAGTTTGCGGCTCGCGGATAAAGCGCATAACGTCCCGATTTGAGCGCATCGCAAAAACCGCGTCAACGTCCGCTTCATCAAATTTACGCAAAAAAAGTCTGGAGGTTTCAAGCATAAACGTTTTAATAAAAACAGTTTAATTCATTTGAAAAAAACTTGGAAGAAAACGCGCGCCGTGTCCGTCTAATTTAGCGGTAAAACTTTTGAGAGGAGAAAAAATGATGAACAAGCCAACCGAAAACCGCCGCGAATTTCTGCGCCGCGCGTCGCTCGCTGCCGCTGCCTTCCCGTTTTTATTAAGCTGCAAAAACAATACGCTGGCGCAAAAGTCGAACGCGAGCGTTCTGAGCCAGATAAAGAAAAACGCCAACACTTCGCCGTCGGTCAACTGGTGCGGCGCGATTGACGCGCCCGAAAACGTTTCATGGAAAAGCGTTTTGTCGCCGAAATCGGACAAGGACGAAGCGATGACGATTTCGGGAACGGTTTACAATGCGGACGGCAAAACGCCCGCCGGAAATGTTTTGATTTATTTTTATCACACCGACGGCGATGGTTTTTACAACCGAAAGCGTGCAAATGAACCGCTGCACGGACATTTTCGCGGTTGGATGCTGACCGGCAAAGACGGCAGGTACGAATTCACCTCGATAAGACCGGCTCCGTACCCGGAAAGAAAATTTGCCGCGCACGTTCATATGACTTTGACCGGAAAGGATTTCGGGGAAGATTCGATAGATTCGATTTTGTTTGAAGGCGACCGGCTTATTTCCGCCCAGGAGCGTGAAGCGGCGGGCAAAAAAGGCGGCTTTAATCCGATTGTTAGACTCGAAAAAGGCGCGAATGGAATCTGGCAGGCGACGCGCGACATTCAGCTTTGGAAGATTTGATGATAATTTAATTGAAAATTTACGAATTAGGAGCGCGCGCGTGCGAATGAGCGAAAAACGAACCGAACCGGACTTGCTTGCCGAATGTAGAAACGGCAGCCGCCTCGCGTTCGAGCTGCTTTATCAAACGCATCAAAGACGAGTTTTTTCGGTCGCGCTGCATTTTTTCGGCGGTAACCGCACGGCGGCGGAAGACGCGACGCAAGCTGTCTTTTTGAAAATCTTTAATAAAATCGGCGATTTTCGCGGCGCGTCTGCATTAACTACCTGGATTTACCGGATGACGGTCAATGTCTGTATCGACGAACAGCGCCGGACGCGCCGGTTTTTCTCGCTCGAAAATTTCTTTGGCGAGCGCGGGACGAAAAAAGGCGCGGACGAGAAATTTGAACGCCGCGAAAGAGCCGACGAAGTGCAAAAAGCAATCGGCGCGCTGAAAGAAAAATATCGCCTGCCGATTTTGCTGAAATATTCGGAAGGCTTGAGTTATGAGGAAATCGCACGCGTTTTAGACTGTTCAATCGGCACCGTTTCGTCGCGCCTGAATCGCGGGCACAAGATGCTGGCTGAGAAATTGAAGCATTTGAAAAATGAATTCAGCCGCGGATAAACCGCAGCTGCACAGCGGATTTAATTAAATCAATTTCTTATCCGCGAATCTGCGGCAATCCGCGGCAAAAATAAAAATGAACGAAAAGCATTACAAGGAAGAACTCTCACGCTTCGTCAATCACGAGTTGGCGACAGAGGCGCGGCAGGCGGTTGCCGAACATCTGCTGCAATGCGCCGATTGTCGCGCCGCGCATGACGAAATAAAATTCGGTGCGGCGCTGGCAAGCGAGTTAAAGCAAACGGACGCGCCCGAAAACATCTGGTACAAAATTGAAAACGATTTGGATAAAAAGGATTGGAAAGTTTCGAGCGCAGCTTCGAATTTTGAATTTTTTAACCGGCGCTGGCTAACGGCAGCCGCCGTCCTGTTGATTGTCGGCGTGTTTGCCGCAGTTTACCTCCGATTTTTGCGAAACGATTTGCCCGAAACCGCCCGCCAGGAAACGCCGTCCGAAATCACAAATCCGGCAATTCGAGAAATCGTTCCGACGCCGGACGCGGCTGCTCAAAATCCAAACGCAAATCAAACTACTCAAACGAATGCGGCAAACAAAATCGCCTCGAATGTAGAAACTCCCCTACAGCCGCTGACGGCGGATTCAAATATAAAACTGCTGCCGAAAACCGCGCCGTCGCCGTCGAAAAACATTCTGCCCGTGCCGGCAAATCTGCCGTCGTGGAATGTCGAAGCGCTTGCCGGAATGCCGAAAGCCGGGAATCAGTCGATTACCGAAAACGGTAAGCTGACGGTCGGCGAATTTCTCGAAACCGACGCGAATTCAAAAGCCAAAATTCAGGTGGCGAATATCGGAAACGTCGAAATCGCGCCGAATTCGCGCGTGAAATTGGTTCAGACGAGCAGCGCGGAGCATCGTCTGGCGCTTGAAAAAGGCACGCTGAAAGCGAAAATCTTAGCGCCGCCGCGCCTTTTTATCGTCGATACGCCGTCGGCGGCAGCGGTCGATTTGGGCTGCGAATACACGCTCGAAGTTGACGCCGACGGAAACGGGCGGCTTCATGTGACCGCCGGTTTTGTCGCGCTGGAGCGCGGCGGGCGCGAAGCAATCGTTCCGGCGGGCGCGATTGCCGTGACGCGCAAAGGCAAAGGTGTCGGCACGCCTTTTTCAGAAGATGCTTCCGCCGCACTTCAGGACGCGCTTTACGAATTCGATTTTGCGGGCGGCGGAAACGCGGCGTTGCAAACAATTATCAGGGAAGCGAGTCTTTACGATTCGCTGACGCTCTGGCATCTGCTCTCGAAAACGAGAAATACACAGCGCGCGGCGGTTTTCGACGCGCTCGCGGCACAAATCAAACCGCCTGCCAAGGTTACGCGCGCAGGCGTTTTACGGCTCGACAAAAAAATGCTCGACGCCTGGTGGAAAGAGATTGAAACCGTCTGGTTTGAATGATTTCAAAGGGAGAAAAAATATGAAAAGCAGTTTAATTATTTTAGCGATAGCCTGTTACATGGCGCTGGCACTGACGCTCCTCGATTTTAACGTCGCCGAAAACGCGCAGGCGCAAACAGGCGCGGGCGATTTGGTGGTTCACGAATGGGGAACATTCACGTCCATCGCGGGAAAAGGCGGCGTCGCGGTCGATTGGCGACCGCTCAGCGGCGCGAGCGATTTGCCGAAATTCGTTTATACATCGGCAAACGAAGACGGTTTGCGCGGAAATTACGGTGCGGCGAACGGCAAAGGTCGTGTCGCGAAGGTTAGAATGGAAACGCCGGTTATTTATTTTTACACGCCGAAGGCAATGGAAGTTGACGTAAAAGTCGCCTTTCCGAAAGGCAGCATAACGGAATGGTATCCGCAGGCGGGTCTTGTAAATAACGGTTCGGTATCGGGTATCGACTGGGGGAAAATGAAGCTCCTGCCTGACGAAAAACCGGATTACCTGCGCGAAGTCGCTTACAGCCACTACTATCCGGCGCGCGAAACGGACGCCGTTCCCGTGCAGGTTTGCAACGCCGACAAAACCCGAATCGAAAAGGAAAAATTTCTGTTCTATCGCGGCGTCGGCGATTTTGAGCTGCCTTTAATGGTTAAATTAAACGGCGAAAAAGTCGTGCTCGGCACGACGCAACAACGTTATGGTTCAAAGAGCAACCCGGGCAGAAACTTAACGAATTTAATCGTTTTTGAAAATCGCGGCGGCAAAATCGGCTATGAACTGGTGCCGTCGCTTTCGGGCGAAACGACCATCGAGCGCCCGTCATTAAGCAAAAATCTGACGCAGGTTTTCGATGAATTGGAAAAAAATCTCGTCGGTCAGGGGCTTTACGAAAAGGAAGCGAAAGCGATGATTGAAACGTGGAAGGATTCGTGGTTCGAAGAAGGCTTGCGTGTTTTCTACATTCTGCCGCGAATGACGACGGACGAGATTTTGCCTTTAACGGTTCAGCCTCGCCCGTCGCAAACCGTCCGCGTGCTGGTCGGGCGCGCCGAAGTCATCACCCCCGAAATGGAACGCGACGTGCGAAAACAAGTCAGCCTTTTGCGCTCCGGGACGGCGAAAACACGCGAGGAAGCGCAGGAAAACTTAAAAAAATACGGCAGATTTTACGAACCGATTCTGAAGAGCATTCTGGAAAGCGAAACGAACGCTAAAGTTCGCAGGCAAATTCAAAAGTTAATCGAATTGAGCTGAGAAAAATTAGCCGCGAAGGATAAACGCGGCTAAAAAATTCAAATCAAATGAACCAGAAGCCCGTCGCACAGTTTCGGCTCGAACCACGTCGATTTCGGCGGCATGATTTGATTTTCGTCCGAGACCGTAAGAAGTTGGTGGACGGTCGTCGGGAACATCGAAAAGGCTATTTGCCAGTTTCCCGAATCGACTAATCTTTCCAGCTCCTCAGTGCCGCGAATACCGCCGACAAAATCGATGCGTTTGTCGGTTCGCACGTCTTCGATTCCCAGGACAGGGTGCAGGATAAAATTTTCAAGACGGCTCACGTCCAAAGATTCAATCACGCTCGGCGCCATCACATAATCTATGCTAAACCTTAATTTGCGCCATTTTCCCGCTGTGTAAACGCAGATTTCGCCCGGGTTTTCAGGCTCTGGGTTACCGGTTTCGGAAACGACAAAGCCCGCCGCCCCGACTTTTTGAAAGAATTCTTCCGTGCTCAAGCCGTTCAAATCCTTAACGACGCGGTTGTAGGCGAGAATCTTTAATTGTTCGGCGGGAAAAAGCGCGGCGATGACGTAATTATATTCGGCTTCGGCAATCTCGACTTCCGGCTGCAAACAAACCGCGCTGCTGTTGAGATATTCGATGGCTTCGCGCCGCAGGTAAGCACGGGCGCGCGAGCTGCTGGCGGCGCGGTGATGACCGTCGGCGATGTAAATCGCCGGAACTTTTTCAAAGGCTTTGACGATGGAACCGGTTTCGGAAATTTTCCAAACCGTGTTGCGAATCAAATTTTTGTTGATGTCTTCGGCTTCAAAATCATACAGCGGTTCGGTTTTCATTGCTTCTTCGACCAATGCGTTTATTTCGTCAATCCCGCGATAGCAAAGCAAAATCAAACCGGTCTGCGCTTCAAGCTCGATCATGTGGCGCGTGCGGTCGTTTTCTTTATCGGGACGCGTTTTTTCGTGTTTTTTGATGAGATTATTGTCGTATTCATCAATCGAACAACAGGCGACGATGCTCGTTTGCACCTGTTCGCCCATCTGCAAACGGTAAACGTAAAGACTCTCTTCCGATTCCGTTTGCAGAGTGCCGTCGGCTTGAAGACGCGTAAAATTTTCTTTCGCTTTCTGGTAAACTTCGTCGGCGTAAGGGTTTGTATTTTCGGGTAAATCGATTTCCGAACGCGAAACGTGCAGAAAGCTGAGTTGGTTATTTCCCGCAATTTCGCGGGCTTCCTGCGCGTTAAGAACGTCGTACGGAACGCTTGAGACTTGTTTTGCTAAATTCGCCTGCGGGCGCAAAGCGCGAAAGGGTTTGATTTTTGACACTAAAATTCTCCTCTAATTTCGGATTTCAAATTACTTAGCGGTTGCTGCGCGCGCCGCTCTGATTGCTGTTTGAAGACGCTGAATTGGCGAGTTTGCGGTTGATTTCGTCGTTCGCTTTTCTCAATTCTTCTTCGATGTACCGGTCGCGCGCCAGCTTCCACGCGCCGTCTTCTTTGACGAACGGATATTTTATGTCGAATTCGCCGGTCGCCGGATTTTTCACTTCGACCGATGCCGTGTCGCCCTCGATTTTTTCGTTGCGCGTCTCAATCTCCGCCTGGAGCTTTATTTCCGTTTCCTTTCTTAGAACGTCGTCAACGTTGAGCTTCATCGGTCGCGCTTTCTCCTCGATATACAAAAGCGAGCTTTTTGAAAGTGAGGACTTCATCGCCTGAATGTCGCCTTTCTGCGACGCCGCGACATACTGCTTCAAAACATCGCCCGGACTTCCCGCCGGCGACGAAGACTGGTTTGCATTACACCCGACCATCAAAACGACAGTCAGCAAAACTAAAACGTGGTAAATTTTCATCAATCCAAAATCTAAAATCCAAAATCGTTACGGCTGCGTGTTCGAATGCGTGTTCGAATTGGAATCAATTCCATCTTCATTAACCGTGTTTGAATTAATGTCGATCCTGCCTTTATTAATTGTGTTTGAATTAGTTTCAAGCCTGTTTTCATTAATCGTATTTGAATTACTATCAATCCTGCCTTGATTGATAACATTGTCGAGCTCGTTCTGTTTCTGCTCGACTTCCTGCTGGATTTTGTTGGCAAACGCGCGGCGGTCGATTTTCCAGACGCCTTCTTCTTTAACGAACTGCACCGTGTTCCAAATCCCGGCTGAATCCTTCATCTCGATTGACGCTTTATCGTCTTCCGTCCGTTCATTGCGAAAATTGGCGGTCGTCTGATTTTCGCTGAACAGCGGTTCGCGTTTGACGATTTCATCGACGGTCGTGTTCTGTGCTTTGGCTTCCTGCTCGTGCATTTTCAGGGTTTCTTCCGAGAGCAGGAGCTTCATCGCGGTGATGTCTTTTTTCTTGTAAGCATTGCCGTAAGCCTGCAGGGTTTCGAGCGGCGTGAGGACTTTTTTCGGCGCGATGGAACACGCTTGCAGCATTGCGCCGATTAAAATAAATACTAAAATTTTCGGATAAAAACGCATTGTTTGAATATCAGTTTCTTAAATCGTTATACTAAAAATACCAGATTATACCGCAAACCGAAGGAGTAAAAAACGAATGGAGAGAAAAAAACTTACGCCGGAAGAAATTCTCTATAATTTAGCCGGGATGGAAGGATGGCACGCCGAATCAGATGTTTTAAAGAAAAGATTTGAATTCAAAAACTTCGCCGAAGCGCTTGAATTTGTAAATCGTGTCGGAGAGGTTGCCGAACGCTTTGACCATCATCCCGACATAACATTCGGCTGGGGCTACGCGGAAATAAACCTGACGACGCACGACCGCGGCGGCATCACGGATTTCGACTTCGCGGTCGCGAAAGAGATCGAGAAACTTTAACGCAAAGGCGCAAGAATTTTTAAAGGTTAAGAAATAAGCGGCGATTTTCCCTTTTTTCCTCTCTGCATCTTTGCGCCGTTGCGTTTATCATTTTTCATTTAGTCTTAATTGCTGAAATTTAACCTGAGAAATTAGCAAAACAACATGGCAAATACACCTGTTACGGTTGCGCACGGCGACGGCATCGGTCCCGAGATTACGGCGGCAACCCTGCATATTTTGAAAGAAGCCGGCGCGCGGCTCGACATCGAAGAAATCGAAATCGGCAGGAAAGTTTATCTCGCTGGCAACCCCGCCGGAATCGCGCCCGAATCGTGGGATTCTTTGCGCCGCACGAAAGTCTTTCTAAAAGCACCTATCACGACGCCGCAGGGCGGCGGTTTTTCGAGCCTCAACGTCGCGGTTCGCAAAACGCTCGGACTCTACGCCAACATTCGCCCGTGCGTGTCCTATCACCCGTTCGTGCAGACGAAACACCCCATGATGGACGTCGTCATTGTTCGCGAAAACGAGGAAGACGTCTACGCCGGCATCGAATACAGGCAAACCGATCAGGTCGAAGAATGCTTAAAGCTCATCTCGCGTCCCGGCTCGGAAAAAATCGTCCGTTACGCTTTCGAATACGCGAAAAAATTCAATCGCAGGAAAGTGACCTGCTTCATCAAAGACAACATCATGAAGCGCACCGACGGGCTTTTTCATAAAATCTTTAACCAAATCGCGCCGGAATACCCGGACATCGAAGCCGACGAACGGATTGTCGATATCGGTGCGGCAAAGCTCGCCGACACGCCGGAAAACTTCGACGTAATCGTCATGCCGAATCTTTACGGCGACGTGCTTTCGGACGTTGCCGCGCAGATCGCGGGTTCCGTCGGTCTGGCAGGTTCTTCGAACATCGGCGAACAGGTCGCGATGTTCGAAGCGATTCACGGCAGCGCACCGCGCCGCGCCGGACAAAATCTGGCGAATCCGTCCGGGCTTTTCCTCGGCGCAATTCTGATGCTCGTCCATATCAATCAGCCGGACGTGGCGACGCTCGCGCATAACGCATGGCTCAAAACCATCGAAGACGGCGTCCACACCTTCGACATTTTCAAAGAAGGCGTGTCACGCGAAAAAGTCGGCACGAAGGAATTCGCCAAAGCGGTCGTCGCACGTTTAGGACAAAAACCGGAAACCTTAAAGACCGTCGAATACAAACCGGACACGGCGGAAGTTTTCGGCGATGCGAAACCGATTTATTCCTCGCCCGAACGCCCGAAAAAAGACCTCGTCGGCGTTGATGTCTTCCTTGATTGGTTCAACGGCAAATTCTACGGCGCGGCAAACGAACTCGGCGCACTCGTCGAAGCCGTGGGCGGCGACGGTTTGAAACTTCAGACGATCGCCAATCGCGGCGTTAAAGTTTACCCGGACGGCTTGCCCGACACCTTCACGGTCGATCACTGGCGCTGCCGCTTCGTCAATGAATCGGGCGAAGGAAACGCGGTTTCGCACGCCCAAATCATCACGCTCCTGCAAAGATTCGACGAAGCCGGTTTAGACGTTATCAAAACCGAAAATCTCTACAACTTCGACGGCGCGAAAGGCTATTCGGCGTAAAATAAAATCCATCGCGCGTCTCCAAGTTTTTTTTCCGCGACGTTTACCGGAAAATAGATACACCCGCGTTTCTACTTTAATTATTCCTATGAAAATTATTTTGAAAACTATTTAGAAAATTTTGGTAATGTCCTAATCTTGTGGTATTGAACTTTCAACGTATTCTTTATATAAAATTGACAAATTTTCCAGCGCTTCTTTATCTGAGGAGTATAATTCCCGAAACTGAAACCATCTAATTGGTATTTCCAATTGTTTTTGTCCTAATTTATTACTAAACCACCTTAAAAAAAGTGTAAATACAGAGTGGGAATTTTTAACTACCGCCCTTCCTTTGCCATAACCTTCCAGATAACTCACAACCTCTAAAAAACTTCCCGCCGGCGTAACAGGCGAGTCACCATTACAGAGGGCTGAAACGATTTCACTAAATTCGTCTTCTGTCATAGGTGAACCATTTTAATCCTATTTGAATAAATAATGGCAATAATATACTTGACCCACCTTGGCTTTAACCAAAATTAGAGTTAAACTCTTTATATGGTTGGAGATAACACGCCGAAAACATTACAAGAGGCAATCAAGTATTTTTCAGACGATTTATTATGTGTCAATTTTATTGCTTTACTCCGTTGGGAAAATGGTATCGCAGTTTGTCCGCGATGCGAAAGCGACAAGACTTCTTTCCTTTCAACCCGCAAGATTTGGAAGTGTAAAGCCTGCAAAAAACAGTTTTCGGTCAAGGTCGGAACTATCTTTGAAGATTCGCCGATTGGTTTAGACAAATGGCTCTGTGCTATCTGGCTTATTACCAACTGCAAAAACGGCGTCTCATCTTACGAGATTCACCGCGCAATCGGTGTTACTCAAAAAACAGCGTGGTTTATGCTTCACCGTATCAGACTTGCGATGCAGACTGGAACATTTACTAAACTTTCCGGTGACGTTGAATGTGACGAAACATTCGTCGGCGGTAAAGCCAAGAATATGCACAAATCAAACCGCGACAAAAAGATTCAAGGTCGCGGTAGTGTTGGTAAAACTGCTGTGATGGGATTACTTGAAAGAAAAGGTCGCGTTCGCTAAAGTCATTTTGAGCGTTGACCGTGAGACATTGCACGGTGAGATTAACGAAACCATTGAAGCAGGCTCAAACGTCTTTACAGACGAATGGAGAAGCTATCAGGGATTGAATGATAAATACACTCACCAAGTAATCAATCACAGTATTGAATATGTCCGCGATAATGTTCATACGAACGGAACTGAGAACTTTTGGTCATTATTGAAACGGTCAATTAAAGGCACTTACGTTAGCGTAGAGCTGTTTCATCTGGACAAATACGTTGCTGAACAAACCTTTAGATTCAACGAGCGCAAAGGCAAAGATAAAGACCGATTCTTGAAAGTGATTGGTGGTATTAGTGGAAAACGATTGACCTATGAAGAACTCATAGGCTATTGTCCGAGGCAATTCTAAACCCAAATTCAAACGAGAAAAACGAGGAAAGAAAAAAGGTTAGCGATTAGCCTTTTTCTTTCTGTTTTTGGAGTTCGTATTTTTTTTCCTGCTCGTCAATTTTAGATTTTGGAACATTAACGAGTTGTCGAGTAAATTCTTTGAATTTATCAAATTCATTCGGCTTTTTGCGGTTCGGTTTTACTTTTGTTTTCATTTATAACCTCATTTGGTTTAAGATGTACCACATATAATGGATATTCTGACATTAGTGTCCATTCATTTTCTGTTTCCGATTCACGAATGCTCAACTTAAGCCATAATTCTCCTGCCATTCCAACTGGAAATGCACCAATATTGGTAAATACCCTATACCTATCCTTAACAATTCTGAATTTTTCCCTTACTGAAAATTCTAAGACCTTATCTGGGCGATACAGTTCAACCTGTTGCTCAAACTCTTTGCCTTTATCCATTTCATCGGCTCGATACCAAAAAGCTATAGTATGCCAACTAAACACAATAGCTGCGCCTGGATGAATTACCATTGATGGCGGTACATACACACCATCAATGGTATTGATAAGGGATGTAACTTTATCAATGGATAGGATAACCTTTTCACACGGCACAAAATATAACAATTTTAGCATTTTAGTCTTATACGCCCGCTACGAACATTCTTTCACTAGGTTGAATTAGTTCCCAATGTCCGCCCACTATATAATTACTAGTTAAATATTGCACTACTTGATTTGTTGTAGCCAGTTTAACGACAGTTATACTAAACCCGACTTCTTCCCTTGCCTGCACACTATCTAAATTCGCAAGTTGTGTATATGGATTCCAACCATCAGGTGGCAATGTATAATGACTAAACCAATTCATTCCATTTTGAACCCATACAGACCGCAATTCTTCATATGTGAATAAGGTATCGTCGTTACCAAATTCAGTTCCGCAAGACGGACAAATAAGATAGTCTTCTGGTGATTCGGGTAAATCATCATATCCACAAACAGGGCAGGTATAATTCATGTCTTTGCACACTCCGAAATAAAATAATTCATGCCGCTACCGTGTATAGTTATCGCAGTAGTTAAGATGTAATATGTCTTAATCACGTTGGTAGCACTTAGCACGCCCCATTCCTCAGTATTTGGGTTATACCTAATTTTGTCGCCTGAATGCGCGCGAACGCATTCCAATACGCCCGCAAGCAGAACAGGATTCCCTAAAAACTCGTCTGCTTCTGCTTGGTAATCGGCAGGGGTGGCTAGTCCTAACAATGGTGCGTGTCGGGTAAAATGGTCTATAAAACGCGACATATTTGCAAAGCCAGTGGTATAAGGCACACAGTTTCCCCGTCAATCAGTATAGCATTGTGCGTAGATGTTGTAACAATATATGATGAGTTGGAAAATTAGTCAATCAAGGTGAGCCAAGTATATTATTGCCTAAATAATCTCCTGGGCGATCCTCTACAATTAAATAAAAAAAGCCTGGAATTCCAGGCTTTTTTTGAACTTTAAATTTAAAGTCTTAAATTCCGTCCACAATCGCATTCAGCGTCGCCGAAGGTCTCATCGCGGCGTAAGCCTTTTCGGAATTCGGATGATAATAACCGCCGACATCCTGTGATTTTCCCTGCGCTCCGATTAGTTCTTCGTTGATTTTTGCTTCCGATTCCTGCATTGCTTTGGCGACGGGCGCAAATTTTGCAGCGATTTCGGAATCCGATGCTTGATTTGCCAGCGCTTCCGCCCAATACATCGCCAGGTAGAAATGCGAGCCGCGGTTATCGATTTGCCCGACTTTTCTCGCCGGAGATTTGTCGGTCGCTAAAAATTTCGCGTTCGCTTCGTCCAGAGCGTCCGCCAGAATTTGTGCCTTTTTGTTGTCCTGAGTTTGCGCCAAATGCTCGAAGCTTGCCTGCAGAGCCAAAAATTCTCCGAGCGAATCCCAGCGCAAATAGCCTTCTTTGACAAATTGTTCGACGTGTTTCGGAGCCGAGCCTCCGGCTCCGGTTTCAAACAAACCGCCGCCGTTCATTAACGGAACAATCGAAAGCATTTTCGCGGAAGTGCCGAGCTCCAAAATCGGGAACATGTCCGTCAGATAATCCCGCAAAACATTGCCGGAAACCGAAATCGTGTCTTTGCCCGTCCTGGCACGTTTCAGCGTTTCGAGCATTGCGTCTTCGACATCCATAATCCTGATGTCGAGACCCGTTAAATCATAATTTTGTAAATATTTTTCTACTTTTTTGATGATCTGCGCGTCGTGCGCCCGGTCTTTGTCGAGCCAGAAAATAGCGGGCGTGTCCGAAAGTTTTGCACGGTTTACCGCCAGTTTCACCCAATCCTGAATCGGAGCGTCTTTGGTCTGGCACATTCTGAAAATATCGCCGGTCTGAACCGGTTGCGAGAGCAGAACATTGCCGTTTTCGTCTTCCACTTTGACCGTTCCTTCGCCGGAAATCTGGAAAGTCTTGTCGTGCGAACCGTATTCTTCGGCTTTTTGCGCCATCAAACCGACATTCGGAACGGAACCGAAAGTTTTCGGGTCGATTGCTCCGCTGCGCTTCATATCCTGAATAATCGCATCGTAGAAACCGGCGTAAGTTCGGTCCGGGATAATGCAGACGGTGTCTTCTTCTTTGCCGTCTTTATTCCACATTTTTCCGCCGCCGCGAACCAGCGCCGCCATCGAAGCATCGACAATCACATCCGAAGAAACGTGGAAATTCGTAATTCCTTTGTCCGAATTGACCATCGCGATTTTCGCGCCGCTTTCGATTGTCTTTGCGATGTCCGCCTTGATTTCGGCTTCCTGCGGATGTCCCGTGATTTTTTCGTTAAGCGTGGCTAATCCGAAGTTCGGATTAATATCTAATTCTTTAAAGGTATCTTTGTATTTTTCAAAAACGTCTTTGAAATAAGTTTCGACAATCGCCCCGAAAATAATCGGGTCGGAAACCTTCATCATGGTCGCTTTTAAGTGCGCGGAAAGTAAGACATTTTTTTCTTTGGCTTCATCGATCGCTTCCCTCACAAAAGATTTCAATGCCGCAAGATTCATGACCGAAGAATCGATTACTTCGCCCGCTTTTAACGGCGCGTAGTCTTTCAAAACTTGTTCGGAATCGTCGTTTCCATAGAAAACAATTCTGAATTTTCCTTCC
>DASWRC010000287.1:0-3946 GCA_036403375.1 Pyrinomonadaceae bacterium | reverse complement strand
GGGGTTTTCGTGCGCCGGAAAATCGAATCTCAAAATTCCTTGTAATATTTGTTCCGGTAATCGAACGGCGTCATGCCCGTTAATCGCTTAAAAATCCCGCGAAACGCCTTGGTGTCAGAATAGCCGACGTCGAACATGACTTCCGTAATGTTTTTACGGCTCGTTTCAAAGCTTTTTTTGGCGGCTTCGATTTTGACGCGCTGGATGTATTCCGAGACAGTGTTGTTCGTCGCTCGCTTGAATCGCCGTTCGAGACTCCGGCGGCTGAGCGCGCATTTTGCCGAAAGCTCGTCAATCGTCAGTTTTTCCTGAAAGTTGTTTTCGATGTATTTTTGCGCTTTTTTCACGTCCTCGTCCGTGTGCCCGCGCTGACCTTTGAAGATGATAAATTGCATCTGGCTGTCGCGTTTGATGTCGATGGCGAAAATTTTCGAGGTTAGAATCGCCGTTTCGCGGTTTGTAAATTTCTCCACCAGGTATAAAAGCAGATTCCAGTAACTCGTCGCGCCGCCGCTCGTGTAGATACCTTGTTCCTCGGTAATTATCCGGTCGGTGACAAGCTCGACCTGCGGGAACATCCGGCGAAACTCTTCCGCCGCGCGCCAGTGAGTCGAGCATTTTTTGCCGTCGAGAAGTCCGGTTTTCGCCAGCATAAACGCGCCGACGCAAAGGCTCACGACTTCCGCGCCGCGTTCGTATTGCCCGGAAATCCACTTGATAAAAGGCGCGTTCGTTTCCAGAAAATCTTCCGTCCGTCCGTAAAAGGCGGGAATAAAAATCAAATTCGTTTCTTCGACTTCGTCCAGCAATAAATCGGCGTGAACCGAAAAAGCGCTGTCGTGAAGCCGCACTTCTTTTTTCAACCCGACAAAATTGATGTCGAAAGCCGGCGGCTTGCCGGCGTTCTCAAGCAGGGCATTGACCTGCGAAAAAACGTGGCGCGGGTCGTCAATCGCCGCTAAAACCGCACATTCGGGAACGAGAATCGAAACGTGTTTCATAAGCTTAAAATAATTTAAAAGATTGCCGCAATCAACCCCCAAGATTGTCGTTTTCACACCGCACGGAGTCCTGAAAATGATGATACGATAATACTATGTTTCATCAGTGAAACAAATAAATTATAAATTAGGAGAAGAAAAAATGGCAACAATCAATCCATACTTAAATTTCAAGGGCAATACGGAAGAGGCTTTTAACTTTTACAAATCGGTCTTCGGCGGCGAATTCGCGACTGTCATGCGATTCGGCGATATGCCGGGCTGCGACGAAATGAAGATTTCCGGCGACGATAAAGGAAAAATTATGCATATCGCGCTTCCAATCGGAAACCAGAATGTTTTGATGGCGACGGACGTTATCGAATCGATGGGGCAGACGCTTGAAACCGGTAATCAGTTTTCGATTTCCTTAAGCGCCGACTCTCGCGAAGAAGCCGACCGGATTTTTAATGCGCTCGCCGGCGAAGGCAAAACTGAAATGCCGCTGGCGGATGCTTTCTGGGGCGCCTATTTCGGGATGCTTCAGGATAAATTCGGCATTCGCTGGATGGTCAGCCACGACCCCAAATACGTGCAAAACTAAGGAGGAAAAATGGGTAAATACGTTGACGGTTTTGTGCTGCCGGTAAAACTGGAAAATGTTGAAAAATATCGTGAGCTGGCGCAAAAGGCGGGCGAAATCTGGAAAGAATACGGCGCGCTGGAGTATTTGGAAGCAGTCGGCGACGATTTGGAAATCGAAAATATGGTTTCGTTCAAAAAGATTGCCGGCGCTGCCGCAGACGAAACCGTGATTTTCGCGTGGATTGTTTTTGAATCGCGCGAGCATCGCGACCGGGTTAACGCCGCCGTGATGAACGATGCGCGAATCAGGGACGAAATGCCGACGTGCGATAAAACGTTCGATTTCCGGCGGATGGCTTACGGCGGTTTTAACGCGATAGTTAATATCTAAAAAAATAAAAAGGAGAAGGCTTTTATGACAAAAGAAATCTGGATAAATCTTCCGGTGAAGAATGTCGATAAATCAAAGGAATTTTTTACGAAAATCGGTTTTGCGCCGAACGAAAAGTACACTGCGCCGGGAATGGCTTGCTTTACGGTCGGCGAAAAGAATATGAACGTGCTGTTTATTGCCGAGGAAACTTTTGAAGGCTTTACGAAAAGCGAAATTTCCGACACAAAAGCGGGCGCGGAAGTTCTGATTTCGTTCGACGCCGAAAACCGCGAAGAGGTGGATGAAATGGCACGCAAAATTTTTGATGCCGGAGGCACTATTTTTAGTGAACCGGCGGAGATGCAGGGCTGGATGTACGGTTTCGCGTTTGCCGATTTGGATGGGCATCGCTGGAATCAGCTCTTTATGGATTTCAGCAAAATGCCGCAAGCCTAATCGAAATTTGGTTTGAGCAGGGATTTCAGGCGAAATCCCTGCTCTCGAATACCAAACATAATTTATTAAAAAATAATCGGAGAAATTATGAAAACAGCAGTCATTATCGTTCGTGTTTTAATGGGACTTTTGTTTATTTTCGCGTCGGTCGTCGTGCTTTTCAAAATCGTGCCGCAGCCCGAGCTAACTGGAAATGTTAAGATTTTTATGGACGGCGTCAACGCCACCGGCTATTTGATGACTTTGATTAAAGTTACCGAGCTTGCCTGCGGCATCGCATTTGTAACAGGGCGCTTCGTGCCGCTGGCGACGGTCGTGATTGCGCCGGTTATCGTCAATATCTTTTTATTTCACGCTTTTGTCGAGACGTCCGGCTTAGCAGTGGCGGTTTTTCTGGTGTTTGCGAATATCTTTCTGGCGATTGCCAACCGCGACAAGTTCAAACCGCTTTTCGAGGCGAAATAAAATGCGAAAATTAAAATTACAGAATTAATGAGCGACAGTTTTGAAATAAAAAGACTTGACCCCGGCGACCTGTCGCTGGCAAAAGAGCTTTTTTTATCTTTTCAATCAGACGACGGCGTCGAAAATCCGACGTTCGCGCCGGACGAATATTTAACGAAACTGCTTGAAAAAGATGATTTTCACATTATCGTCGCGATAAAAGACGAACGCGTTTTCGGCGGGTTGACGGCTTATGAATTGTTAAAATATAAAGCCGAAAAAACAGAGATGTTTTTATACGAAATCGGCGTTGAAACGGCATATCGAAAATGCGGCGCGGCATCCTGTTTGATTGAGGCTTTGAAGGAAATCTGCCGTGAAAAAAATATAAAAACGGTGTTTGTTTTGACGGAAGCCGGTAATCTTCCGGCGCGCAGTTTGTACGAAAAAACGGGCGGCAAAGGCTTTGCGGTCGTCGAATTTGATTATGAGCTTGAATAATATAAAATCTGCTCTGATAAAAAAAGTATGAACGTCGAACAAGCCTATAATGTATGGTCTCAAACCTACGACACGGTTGAAAACAAAACGCGCGATTTGGAAGCGCGGGCGCTGCGTGAAACGATTTCGGGCATCTACACGGAAATTCTCGAAATCGGCTGCGGCACGGGAAAAAATACCGAATATTTGCAGAACCGCGCGAAGCATCTGACCGCCGCGGATTTTTCCTCCGAAATGCTCGGAATGGCGAAAGCGAAAATCACGGCGGAAAACGTCCGATTCCGGCAGCTTGATTTACGCGAAACGTGGGATTTTTCAGACAATTCCTTTGATTTGATAACCTGTTCGCTCGCGCTCGAACATATTGAAAACATAGATTTTGTTTTCTCGGAAGCAAATCGGGTTTTGCGCGCGGGCGGCAGATTTTATATCGGCGAGCTGCATCCTTTTAAGCAGTATCAGGGCAGCAAAGCGCGTTTTGAAACCGGCGCGGGCGTTTTCGAGCTGGAATGTTTCGTCCATCACGTCGCCGAGTTTTTTGCCGCCGGACGAACGAATAATTTTACCTGCGTCGAGCTCAAAGAATGGTTTGAAGATGAGGTTAAAA
>DASWRC010000286.1:0-7808 GCA_036403375.1 Pyrinomonadaceae bacterium | reverse complement strand
ATTGAAAAGCAGCTTTTCAATCGCGGACATCTCCTTGTGTTCAGCGCTTTCGCGTCGCACGGCGGCGCGGGCAAGAAGCAATTAAAACTGCACTTTCTTGTACTCGCCCTTGTGACATTCGGCGCATTCGAAGCGCGAGATGTCGCCTAAATTCAGAGGATGCTTGAACGAGCGGTCGCCTTTGTGGCAGACGGCGCATTGATACGTGTTTTTATCGCCCAGGTTCACCGGATGCCGGAACGCGCCGTCTGCTCCTGCCGGCGTCGTCACGCCGTTCGCGGTTTGGTCGAGCGTCGTGTGGCAGATGGTGCATTCGTTACGGATGACTTTGTTTTCCTTGCTGAAATGCTGTCCGTCGTGGCAGCGGAAACAGCCCTGCGCGTTAAAATGCCCGATGTTGTTGATTTGCGTCGACCAGTCGGTCTTCATTTCGGGGAAAAAGTAAGTCGAATAAATTCGCTGCAATTCTTTCACGTTTTCATCGATGGTCGCTTTTTTGGCGTTATAGATGTCCGGGTAAGTCGTCCGGTAATATTCGCTGAAATTCGTCGCAATCGCGCCCATCGCTTCGTCCGACGAGTTGTATTGGGCGGACAAAACTTCGACCGCTTTCGCTTTGACGTAAGGCAGGGACAGGTCAAGTTTCTGCGCGTCGAGCGACTGATCGACCGCCTTCATCGGCGATAGATAGATGTGCGTCGGGCGATTGTGGCAGTCGATACAATCCATCCGCCGCTTTTCCGTCTTTTCGATTTGCTCGCTCGTTAAGTTCGCGTCTTTCGTCGTGTATTCGGTAATGTTGCCCTGGCGGTCTTTCATCCGAACCCACGTAATATTCTGCCGCCGGTCGTCCGACGAGATAAAATCGACCTCGTTGCCGAGATTCATGTGCCAGTGGATGCCGGTCGCCTTTCCGGTTTCCGGATTTCCGCCGCCGACGTTGACGAGCAGGCGAACCTGCCGGAGCGTCGATTTTTCGTCGGCGCCGTAGTGGTTGAAAACCCTCAGCTGCTCGCCGTAGAATTTTTCCGCCCAGTGACATTTGCCGCAGGTTTCGTGCGCCGGTCGAATCGTGTGAACGGGCGTTTTAATCGGCGTGTCGTAGGTGTTTGTGGCGAGCCGGTAAAGCTGGCGCACGCCGCCCATTTTGGCGCGCACATAGCCTTCCGCGCCTTCGCCGACGTGGCATTCGACACATCGAATCTTCGAGTGCGGCGCAACTTCGTGGGAGATGAATTCCGGCTTCATAACGGTGTGACAAAGCTGCCCGCAAAATTCGAGCGATTCGGTGTATTCAAACGCGCGGTAACTGCCGAACCCGCTAATCATCAAAAAGAGAAACGAGCCGACCAGAAACGTGAGAAACATTCTTCGCCGGCGCGGACTGTTTAAATCGAGAATCGGGTAAGCCGCAATCTGTTCGGGCGTCAGTTTCCGGCGGCGGCGGCGCTCGTATAACATTCCGACCAGAATGATGAAAAGCCCGAAAACCATCACGCCCGGAAGCAGAACCCAAATCAGGACACCGAGATACGGCTGGTTCGCCCGCTCCGTGATTTCGAGCGCGAACAGAAAGATAATGCTGAGGAAGCTGGTGACGGCAATAACGGTTCCTATCAGACTGATGTAATTTTGATAGATACTCGGAACCTTAACTTCGGCGGTCGCTTCCCTGCTCGCCTCTGCGGGCGCTGCCTGATTTTCGGTCGCTGTTTGACTGGCGGTCGGTTCCGCCTCTTCGCTTACGACGTTTTCATTTTCTTCGTTCATAACGTTTACCTTTTGCTTTGAACATGAATTGTTTACTTGCCGCCCGCCGCGCGCAGCGACTTCATATATTCGGCTAACGCGCGCGCTTTTTCAGCCGTGATTCCTTTCGTCTCGAAAGCGGGCATCGGCGGCGGCTTGGCGCCTTTTTTACCTTTCAAAATTGCGGTTGCCTGGTCTTCAATCGCGATTGCCGGGTCGTAAAGTTTTTCCGCCTTCGGGCTGTGGCACATCGCGCATTTGGTTTTATAGACGGCTGCCGTGTCTTCCCGCGCCGCGACGCGCGTCGGGCTCGCCTGGAAAAACGTCAAAGCAAACGCCGCGAGGACAAAAGCCGCGATTGTCGAAAGTTTTAAAAGATTGGTTTTCATTTTTGTATCTCCTTAAATTATTGCTGAAGTCTTTTCGACAGACTCTCGCTGCCAATCTTCTAAACAAACTTTGTGCCAGCGCACGCAGCGCCGCATTTACCCGTAAAATCGAGCATTTCGCTAATTCGCCGCGAATTTTACGCACGCGAAAACTCGCGTCTGCCGCGTAAAAATTCGCGCCCGTTTTCAAATATCAAATATCAAAACTTAAAGCTCGTGCCGCGATGGCAGCGCTTGCAGTCGTTAAAATCTTCGCCGCCGAACGCCCGCCGGTTGTTGTGACACGCGCCGCAGCTCGGTGCGTTCTTTGGCGCAAAGTGCATCGAGGTCAGCGGCGCCGTGACTTGTCGCCCGCGTCCCGCGCCCGCTTTTACCGTGTGGCAGCTCGCGCAGTTCATCGTTTGCAGATGCTTCGAGTGCGTGAAAGTGGTCGAGTAAGCCTTTGCCCAGTCCGAAGTTTTTTGCGGACTTCCCGGCTGATGGCACGTGCTGCACGACGCCATCGCGTTGCTCGCGCTCGACGAGTGACATTGGAAACAGCTATTGTGCGCGCCCGCGCCCGACGGAATCGAAAAACCTGCGCCGCGGCGATTTACTTTATGACAGCTCGCGCAATTCGCCTGCGGCTGGTGCTGCGCATGGTCGAATCGCGCGGTAAAAGTCTGCAGCCCCGGAAAGCGTTTGACGCCCGTCGGCGTGTGACAAATCGAGCAAATAGGCGATTTATTGCCTTCGTCAAACTGCTGTTTGTGACAGCTCGCGCACGGGATGTGTCCCATATATTTAACGGTCGCCGAATTATCCGAGCGAACGTGACAAACCAGGCACGGCAGGCGTCCGTGCGTCGGGTTCGAGTGTTTGAAACGCGAAAAGTCGGCTTGCGCGTTTGAAACCGGAATTAAGAAATAACCGAACAGCGCACAGCCGCCGAGAAAAATCGCCGACAGAAAAAGCACCCGCCTGGTAAGCGCGGCGTTAATTTTCCTTTCATTTAACGTTTTTCTCAACATAACTATTGTCCTGCCGCCGCAATCGCCTTGATGTGTGATTCGGGAATCATTGATTTGCCGTAAGCGATATGACATTTTACGCACGTGAATTTCGCGTCCTTCCGGCGGGCGTCGACTTCATAATTCAAAATTCCGCCGTCGTCGGTCGTGGCGGTGATATGACACATATTGCACGACGCGACCGGAACTTTTTTCGTCGCCGGGTCGAGTGTCTTCATTGCCGCCACATTGTGACAGGTCGCGCAATCCAGCTCCGCGTGACTCGAAAACTCGTGGCGGAACGTGGCGGACGAATCGCGCCGTCGCCACGCGAGCAGCATAATCCGGTCTTCAATCTTCATCGGCGCTGCCGTTTTGGCGTCGAAATCCGTTTTCCCCAACGGCGCGGCGAGCTTGTGACAGGTCGCGCAGTCAGTCGGTGCCGGCAGGATTCCCGTGTCGGTCGAATGACACGTAAAACAAGTCGTGTGACCGATTGGCGCGGTTTTGAAAGTCCCCTTCTTTAACCAAAACGCGTCGCCTAATTTCGCCGGCTGCGGCGTGACAAATTCATCGTCCGAGCTGCCCTGCGGTTTGTATGTCTGATGGCAAACCGCGCAGCTGTCGGCGCTGCCCTCGCGGCGGATTCGCGCGTTGACGAAGAGCGTTTTGTTAAACGGCTTTTCGATTTCGTTTTGGCTGACAATGTCGATATGTTTGTCGTGCGGGAAGGAAATCTGAAAGTCCGGCGTTGCCGATTTGCCTTTCGGCGACTGGTCAAAAATCTCGCGCGGGTTCGGAAACGGGTGGCGCGGCGCGCCCTGCGGCGTTCCGGAGAGATGACAAATCGTACAAATCGCGGGCTTCGCGCCGTTGAAAAACTGCTGGCGATGACAGCTCAGGCAGGATTCGTGGCGCGGGTAATCCGTGACGTCGGGAAACGCGCCCTCTTTTCTGACCGATTTCCAGTTGGCGGACGAAAATTTATGACACGAATCGCACTTCATCTTATGCTTCGCGTGCGGAAATTCGGAATATCGCGTCGGGCGCGCCCGGTTCGTTGTTCGCCGAGTTCGCGCTTTTGTGGACTTTTGCGCGTTCGCGACGAAAATCTCCGGCATCAGCGAGGAGTAAAAAATTCCGCCCGCGAAAATACCGGCGAATAAAATAATCAGCCGGAGGCGCGCTTTTTTGATTTTTTTCGATTGAAACTGTTTCATTGCAAGGCTTTTTCCAAAAGTTATTTGCAACTGCCTGGTTCTAATCTAAGCGACAACTGTTCCGGCTCGCTGTGATAAGCGTCACAGCCGAAAACTTTTCGCGACTTTAATTTTGACTGTGAAAAAATCCGCACTTCGAATCGGGAAATTCCACGCCCGGCGGATGTCGTTTACTCTCAAAACCCGCGCTTTTACCAGCAATTACATAAGTTTTTCAGATTCCGGCGGGTGCGGCACGACGATTGCGCAAAAGACGGGCAACCCGGGGTTTTTACCCGAAAATTTTTCAGCTTAAAGTTTCTAAAAAATTATGTCAGTCATAGAAAAAACCGGAAACGAAATAATCGTCAGTTCACCGGACGAAAAAGCGGGCGAATCGCCGTTTTCGAATATCCTGAAACTGCTCAGCTCCGTCAGGTTCGGCATTATACTGCTTATCACGGTCGGGCTTTTATGTTTTTTCGGGATGGTGATAATGCAGCAGAATCTGGAAGGCTTCGAGCGTTACTACGCGGATTTGACGCCCGCCCAAAAACTGGTTTACGGCTCGCTCAACCTTTTCGATATTTATCATTCGTGGTATTTCAACGCGCTGCTGCTGGTTCTTTCCTTTAATATCGTGCTGGCGTCAATTGACCGTTTCCCGAAAACGTGGACGTTCATTTCCAAGCCGAAGCTCGATGCCTCAGCAAAATGGCTCAACCATCAAGACCAGAACGCGTCGTTTGAAACGATCGGCGAGAGCGCCCAAACGGTTGCCGAAACCATCGCCGAAAAAGCTAAACGCGCGGGCTGGCGCAAAACGTTGATAACGGAAAAGGGCGGAAAGACATTTGTTTTCGCCCAATCGGGCGCGTGGAATCGCTTAGGCGCATACGCCGTTCACGTCGGGCTTTTGACGATTTTTATCGGCGGCTTTATGACCGGGGAATTCGGCAACACCGGACAGATGGCGCTCCAGCCCGGGCAGACTTCAAACCAGATTTACGACGTTGTTTCAGACCTCGACCAGCTGAATCAGGTAACGAAACAATTGCCGTTTGAAATTTACTGCACCGACATTCAGCAGAAATTGATAAAACGCGACGAATCGATTTCGGCGATGAACACGATTGACTGGCTCACACGCATTCAAATCAAGGACGAAACCGGCGTGACGAGCGCGGTCGTGCAGCTCAATCGCCCGTTCGATTATCGCGGTTATCGGTTTTTTCAATCGAGTTTTGTCGCGACCGGACGCGCGCGCAGCGTCACCGTCAGGCTGAAAGCAGCCGACAATTCCACGCCCGAACAGGACATCGCCATCGAGCGCAACGGCACCGCCGCTTTACCGGACGGAACCGCGATTCGCTTCGTCGATTTTCGCGGCAATTTCAGTATCGGCAAAGAAGACCCGAACGAAGACACGAGCACTTATCCGAATCCGGCTGCCGTTTTGCAGGTCACGCCGCGCGGCGGGCAGCCGGCGACCGCTTACGCGTTCGGCGAAAAACTGGCGAATATTCCGATTGCGCAAAAGCCGGTCGGCGGCTACACGTACCGGCTCGTCGATTTTGAAAAGGTCGGCGACCAGCACATTTTGTCCGTCCAGCGCGACCCGGGCGCGAGCGTCGTCTATGTCGGGTTCGTGCTTTTAATTTTAACGCTCGTCGCCGTCTTCTTTTTCTCGCACCAGCGAGTCTGGGCGATGGTCGAGCGCGTCCGCGAAGATAAATTCAAAGTCACTTTCGGCGGCAACACGAACCGTAATCAGGTTGCCTTCGGCGAAAAATTCAAACGCTTTATTCGCGGCTTCGGCGAGCAGGAGACGAAAATCTAATGAACCAGGAAATCTTAAATCAACCAATCTTAATATCGAGCGAAAATGAAGCCGGCGAACCGGCTGCTTCCGTTAAATCCTACATTCCGGCGGCGCTCGCCGTTTTCGGCTCAATCGCATTTCTACTCGTCAGAATTTATTCGGGCGGCGCGCATTTTATATCCGACGGGGCGCTGATGATGCTCTCGCTCGCCTGTTATTTGACGGCGGCTTGTTTTTACCTGACAAACCTCTACGCGCCTTTCAGGATGGCGGAAAAGCTCGGCATGTACGGCGCGACTTTAGGCGTATTTTTCAATCTTTCGAGCTGGCTTTTTCGATGGATTATCGCTTACGAGCGCGAAGTCGAAATCTTTATCAAAGAAGGGCGTGAAATCGCGGAGATGCCGTGGGTTTTCCGCTACATACCGTTTGCGAATCTTTATGATTTAAGTCTCGCGTTCGCGTTCGGCGCCGGAATTACGACGCTACTCGTGATGCGCCGCGAACAATTCCGCATCGTCGCGGCGCTCGCGCTGCCGCTTGCCGCGATTATTTTAACGCTCGCGCGGTTTATCGGCGGAGAATTTATCGATTTGCCGCCGGTGCTCGATTCTTACTGGCGACCGATTCACGTCGGCGTCGCGAGCTTGAGCTACGGCATCGCGCTCGTCTGTTTCGTCGTCGCGGTGCTCTATCTTTTGAAAGATGGGCTAAAAGTTCAAACAATGGCAATCTGGACGAGCGTTTTCGCGCTCTCGGTTTTTGCCACGATCAGCAAATTCAGCGTCTTTTCGCCCACCACTTTCGGCACCTACACGGCTTCGACGTTTTTAGGAAATTCGAAAATGTCGCTCGCCCTGCGCGCCGATATTCCGTACGTCGGCTGGTTTTTGGCGGCAGCCGGAATCTTGCTCGTCGGCGTTATCTTCGCTTACGGAACTTATATTTCAAAAGGCGACGCGAAAGCGAAGAAAATCGGCTTGCGGCTTCTGCAATCAGCCTTAATCTTTCAGGGCGCAGCGATTGGAATGCTGGTTTACCAGATTAAAAATATCCAGTCGGTCGCCGGATTGATTAGTCCGGCGCAATACGAAAAATTTGCCGTCTGGATGCTGCAGCAGGAACAGATGCCGCAGGCGCAGATAAATGCGATGGGTTCACAGCAGCTTTACACGATTGGCGCCGGGTGGGTTCAGGAAAACGTCGCCAGGCTGCATCTCAGCCTGAATGCCAACCCGGTTGAGCTGGCGGCGCTGATTACGGCGTTCACGGGAACGTTTTTCGTCCTGCTCTTTAGCTTCAAGACCGACAAAATCCGCGCCGCGCTGCCTGCCGCCGATACTTTGGACGGCTTGATGTACAAGCTCGCCGGCGTCACTTTTGCCGGACTCGCGCTGCTTTTGATTACCGGCGCGGTTTGGGCGAACGAATCGTGGGGCAGGTATTGGGGCTGGGATGCGAAGGAAGTCGGGGCGCTCGTGGCGTGGATTACTTACGCCGGATTTCTGCACGCCCGCATCGCGCGCGGCTGGACGGGCAGGCGTTCCGCCTATTTCGCCGTCGTCGCATTTTTATTCATCATTTTTACTTATCTGGGCGTCAGCTATCTTCTGCCCGGGCTGCATTCTTATGCTTGAAACCGGTGGTCGGTGGTGGGGGG
>DASWRC010000285.1:0-5761 GCA_036403375.1 Pyrinomonadaceae bacterium | reverse complement strand
GATTTTTCTAATGCGTCGCGGTCGTAAGTAAGCGATTGGAGGACTCTGACTTCCGAATCGAAGGTCGCCACCATGCATTGGTCTTTGTTATTCAAAAGCCCGATAAAATCCCGGGCGGCGGCGCGGATATTATCGAGAACATTTTTTGTGCTTTCGCTCGTATCAATCAGCAGCGCGACGCTGACAGGCTCGTCCTCGGTCGCAAAAAAGGTGATTTTCTGGTCTTTGCCGTCCTGCAAAATCCTGAAATCGTCTTTTTCAAGCCCCGAAATATAACGCCCTTCGCGATCGCTCACGCTGACCGGCACGCTGACAAAAGTTTTTTCCGACTGAGCTTGCAGTACAAAACTAAAAAGCAATATACAAAGCAAGGTCGAAACAATTTTCATAACTTCTCCCCCTTGATTCTTAGAGTATAAGTGTTAACTTCATGCATTTGCAATACCTATTATATTTCAGCCGGCAGATGCTTTTAGTAATTCAGCATTCATAATAAAAAAAAATAGAGCGACCGAATCTCTAAATTATGACTCATTTCCCGGCTAAGTAACCGTGCAAAATTATTATCAAAATTATTATTAAGTTTTGAATCCCGCCAAAAGGTCGGCTTTTCTCTCGCAAGCAAACCGTTCTTAGACAGTTTTAAAGCTTGCGAAAGTCTCTGCCGCCCGAAGGCGGAACTCAAAACATCAAATTTCTTTACTTACTTTAAAGTTTTATTCGCTGGGATTTTATGTCGATGCAAGCTCAAATTGTAAAAAGTTTGTTAAGCCTGCGCTCAAATCGGCGCTCTTTTATTTTCATCGTCGAAATCGAAAGGCGCTTAAAAAAACATTGACAGGCGGTTGTTTTAACATTACTTTATGTTTTGGCGCAATTTACAATTTGTTGTCTCCGTCGCAACTTCCGGAAGTTACTTCAAAAAGACTTCATAAGTCTTTGTAGTTTAAAGGAGCTTCTTCAACCAACGGTTGTTTAGCCTTCCGATAAGATTAAACAACCCTTCTGTTAACTATTAACATAAGCTTCTCCAAAGAGCAGAAAGGAGAAAAATGAATAAAAATCGAACCAATTTAATATTGATTGGAGCGTTAGCTTTGCTGTTTGTCATAACGGCAGGATTTATTTTGGGACAAAATATCAACAGCATAAAAAATTCGGCGACTAGAGACTACCAAAAAAGCATGAAAAACTTAACCGTAAAAAACGACTTGCAAAAGTATGGTGTCGAAGTCATTCCGTCAACCGATTTTAATTTCGATGCCGAGTTAATGAAATATATGGGGGAAAATGAGGCGTTAACACAGCTTGTTAATTCGGCAAAGCCGTTTGCTTTCTTTATCAAAAACAACTCTTCCAAAGAAATCGTCGGTATCAGTTTGCGATGGAAATTCACCGATTCTAAAGGAAATAATACTGAACTTCCTCAAAGTGAAGCTAATCCGGGAGTATTGATGGGAATTAAACCTCTTGACCCGAAGATGGTAGGTAAAACCAGTCTGATAAATAGTAAGGATATGAAATTTTTTACCTATTTTAAGGACAGCGTTGGACAAAAAGTCACGTTTGCGAATCTGCGTGTTAAAAATCCTTTGATTCAATATCAGAATCCTTTCGGGGCTGAAAGTAGTCAATCGGACATTTCTAACTTAGATTCTCAAAAAGAGAAAATTTTAAGTGGCTATGCTGATTTTTCAGTCTCGCTTGATGGAATATTCTTCAGCGACGGAACATTTGTAGGTGATGACCAGAACTTCTTTTTCGACACTTTGCGAGGCGACATAGAAGCAAGAAAAGATATTTTGACCACTCTTGCGGAAGCTAAGTCATCAGGAAAAGCGAACGCCGACATTCTGGATGATATTTTGGTTAAAACCGCCAATGTGTCGGCGAATTTAGCGGAATTACGCGCTGTTAATGTGACGCGCGAGCAAGTATATGATTTAAGCTATAAAAATTATTTGAAGAATGTGAGCCGTGAACTGACTATGAAAAGGTCGAAGATGTCTGACGATTATATTGTCGAGCAACTTCAATCCACCCAAGTCTCCGACTTTGTAATGCTTCGGAAGGTGGAGGATTAAAACCATGAAAATCAAACTTCAGCCTTTGTGTACAAATAATCTTCGGATTTCGGTTCAAAAAATTACTAAATTCTTGCTAATGTTTATTACGAGTTTAGTTATTTTATTTTTTCTCTAAGTCTCGGCGACTTTCGGACAATTTGTTTCGTCGCTTACGTGCAGTCCAGATATTTCTTGCTGTGATCAACAGACTAGTGTAACGGCACAAATTAATTTCCAAGTCACTTTCACGTATATATTCTATGAAACCTCCGGGCGTGGTTATGCGACAACACTCGTGACTTGCCCAAATGGCGCGCCTGTTCAAAATATTGTATTTCCCGGAACTTTGTTCGCCGCCGCCGCCGCCGCCGGGCGGCGGTATGTGCTTCAATGCACCGACTGATTTGCGTAATGGAAGCCCAAAAATCAAACAAATCGGCGGCACAAAAAACCGTCCCGTTCAGCCGGGCGATTGCGGAGAATGGGGATGGTGGGACGAAACAATCTGTCAATGTGTCGGCGGCACGCCGCCTAACTCTCCGATTGTGATTGATGTATTAGGAAACGGCTTTAATCTGACGAATACAGAAAATGGTGTGCTTTTCGACCTTAACAGCGACGGTAGCAGCGAGCGGCTTTCGTGGACTTCCGCCAACTCTGACGACGCGTGGCTGGCGCTCGACCGGAATCAAAACGGATTGATTGACAACGGTGAAGAACTGTTCGGCAATTTCACGCCGCAGCCCACACCGCCGGTGGGCAAGTCGAGAAACGGTTTTTGGGCGTTAGCGGTTTTCGATAAATTGGCAAACGGCGGCAACGCGGACGGGATCATCAGTAATCAGGATTCTATTTTTACCAGGTTGCGTTTGTGGCAGGATACAAATCATAACGGCATATCCGAATCAGACGAACTAAAATCGTTAGCGGAATTAGAGCTGTCGAAAATAGATTTGGATTATAAAGTGTCGAAACGGACGAAAACGGAAACAGTTTTCGTTTCCGGGCAAAAGTCGCCGACACGCCCGGTGCACAACTCGGGCGCTGGGCGTGGGATGTTTTTCTTGTCGCTCAACAGTAAGTAAATTACAATCGAAACACACACCGAAGAACGCCGCAAATTCAGGCGTTCTTTTTATTTTCGGCGCCTCGAAAAAATCATTGCTTTTCCGCTTTTAAAGGCATAAACTCAGGGAGTCGAACAATTCGTGTGAAAAAAGAACAGGAACCCTTAATGATTGAAAAAATAAGACGAGCGCACCGTGAAAGACAGGGCGAAATTCGCGCCCGCCTCAAAGAATTTGAAGATGTTTGGCAATCAGGGACTGACGAGCGGCTCTGGGAAGAGATGGTTTTTTGCTTTTTTACGGGCGGCTGTTCGGCGAAGATGGGGCTTCGCTCGGTCGAAGCCGTGCGCCCTTTGCTTTTGACCGGAACGCACGAGGAATTGATGAATGCGCTCGTCGGCAGACATCGCTATCCGCGCGCGCGCGCCGGTTACATCGTTGCTTCGCGCGACTTTTTACAGGAACATTGCGATTTAAAGTTGCGTAAAAAGCTTGAGAGTTTTGAAAATCCGTTGGAACGCCGCGATTGGTTGGTCAGGGAAAAAGGCATTAAAGGCTTGGGGTATAAGGAAGCGAGTCATTTTCTGCGCAATATCGGGTTGAAAGGTTACGCCATTCTGGACAAGCATGTTTTACGCTCGTTGGCGGAATTAAAAATAATTGACGACCCGAAACCACCAAATACCCGGCTGAGGTATCTAACGATTGAAGATAAGTTGAAAAACTTAGCGTTGCTGTCCGAAATTGATTTTGACGAGTTGGATTTGGTCTTGTGGTCGATGAAAACCGGCGAAATTCTTAAATAAAAATTAAAGATAAGGAAAGGAGTTGTAAATTTATGCAATTTAGAATTCTTGATTATGGGGTTTTCCGGTTTCCTTTCCAAACAAAGCGTTTAGCCGTTTTCGTCATAACCGTTTTGTTCGTTATCGGTCTGCCCGCCATGTGCCGGGCAATCACGGACGACGTTCAGCAAATCGAAGAAGATACCCGTCAGCAAATCAAGCAAGCGGAAAAATTAGCCAAAAAAGGTCAAACGGAGGAAGCCGAAAAAATCCTGCGCGAGATACTCAAGCGCGACCCGCAAAATACCAACGCCAAGTTAAAGCTCGCCTACATTTTTTTGAAAGAGAAACGTCTGCTCGAAGCCTACGATTTATCATATGAAATCGCCCAAACCCAACCGAAGAATTCGTATGCGATGGCGGTTTTGGGCACGACGCTGCTGAGCGCGGGAAATTTTACGGAAGCCAAAAGAATCCTGTACACGGCGCTGACTTTGAACAAAAAAGAGGCGCTCGCGTGGGCGGGCTTCGGGATGCTGGATTTTTACGAAAACCGCATTTTCGATTCGATTGACAACCTGAAAACCGCCGTCTATTTCGACGGCGACGAGCCGGATTATATTTTCGCGCTCGCCCAGGTTTCGTCGCGCGCCGAAAAATACAAGGAAGCGGCTGACGCCTATTACCGGTTTCTGCAGGTTTCGCCGCAGACCGACACCGAGCGCCGCGACCGCATCAAAGGTCTTATCAACTTTCTCAGGTTTTTAGGCTCGCGCCGCTCGCTTTATAATTTGGACGGCGGCGAGCGCACGACCGTTTCGTTTGAATTGCTGCGCGACCGTCCGGTAATAAAACTCAAGGTTAATAAAAACGAAGAGCCGTTGCGGTTCGTGCTCGATACCGGCTCGGGGATTTCGGTAATCTCGCACGAAACGGCGGAAAAATTGAAAATAAAACCGATTACGCGCGGCGGCGTGGCGCGCGCCATCGGCGGCGACGGCAAGTTTGAAATCGTCTACGGCTTTTTGAAATCGGTCGGCATCGGCGACGTGCAGGTCGAAAGCGTGCCGGTTTATATTCGCCATTTTCATTCCAACGACGAAAAAATTGACGGCTACATCGGGTTATCGCTGATTTCAAAATTCCTGACGACGATTGATTACGGCAATCAAACCTTTTCACTCGTCAGAAAAGACATCGCGGACGAACAGAATCTGGTCGAAAACAAAAGTTTATTCCTGCCTTTGCGGCTCACTTCGAGCGGATTTTTGAGCGGCGAAGTGCAGCTCGAAGGCTTAAACGCCTCGCTGAATTTTATTGTCGATACGGGCGCCAGCATTTCGGTCATCTCGGATGAAATCGCCAACACCGAAGGCATCAGCCGTTTCGTTCGCAACGAAAAAATGCGCGTGGTCGGCGCGGCGGGCGTGACCGAAGACGTGCCGTCGTTTCTACTTCCGCGCATCACGTTCGGCAACAATTCGCGCGAATCCATCACGGCAATCGCGCTCGATTTGGACATCATCAACGAGGCTTCGGGCTTTCGGCAGGCGGGGATTTTGGGCGGCAATTTCCTGAAAAACTATCGCCTGACGTTCGATTTCAAAAACTCGAAAGTGATTTTCACGCCCGTCAAGAAGTAAAGAGTAGAGGGTAGAGGGCGGCAGAGTCGGGGCTTGACTCTCCGCTGTCTACTCTCTACTTGTATTGACAAATTAAGTTAGCATTCTCGCTCCGGCGTGAAATGCATATTGCTCTTTGTAAACTTGCAGCGGAGTTTTATTTCCGATGCCTTGATGCGGGCGCTGACAGTTATACTGCATTTCCCACAACCGATGCTGAT
>DASWRC010000284.1:0-63736 GCA_036403375.1 Pyrinomonadaceae bacterium | reverse complement strand
GATGACGACGAACGAGCGGAAACGAAAATCGAGATATTTTTCAATTTTCACGCGCTGCGCCATCATTCGCACGAAATTATCGTCTTTGACCGACTTAAACCCGACCAGGTTGAGACGTTTGATAAATTCTTCGGTCGTCGTGAAATTTGCCAGAACGTCCTTGATTTTGGCGTCGATTTCCGCGTCCGTCGGCTCGGATTTCGGCAGCCGTTCGGCTTCGAGCGCAATCAAACGCTGGTTGATAAGAAGCTGGAGAGCGCGATTCAGGTCTTCGGAAGCCGGCGGCGTGAGCGAAACATTCGGCTGCAGGGCGAGCTGCCAGAGTAAATCCGAATAGGTAATCAGCTGGGGCTGACCGACGCCGTCGTCAACGGCGGCGACCGTGCGGTCAACAATTTCCTGCGCGTTGGCGGGCGGCACGTGAAAGAAGAAAACCACCGCCGGAAGCGCAAGGCACAGCAAAAATTTTCTGATCCGCAAAATCTCGTTTTTCATAACGCTTTTTCTATTTTCGTTTTCCGATCGAAAACTGTCAAATATTTGTTTTCCCCGGAGTGTTAAAACCATTGACAAAATGTTAAAAATCCTTTTTAATTTAATAGGAAGTTTTTACAAACTTACCGCTGCCCAATTTCCCTTCAATCCTCTCTGATGACAATTTCCCGGGGAAATTTGTCGAGAACTTTAAAATAAAAACCGAAAATGTTATCCCCAGAGCCGATAAAAAAAGCATCGAAATCTTTTTCTTCCTTTGCGAAGGAATCCGATGCTTCATCAGAATTAAAATTCATTACCGACCTCGGACGCAGTCTGCTGGTGACCGTTCACCCGAAGAAAGTCGCTTCGCGCGTGGCGGAGGCGATATGCCGTGAAACCGAAGCGGAAACCTGCGTCGTGGTTGTCGAGCTGGAACAAATCGGTTTGGTGAGCGGCACTTTTGCGTACTCGCAAACGGAGGCGAAACAAAATATTCTGCGCCGCGCGCGCTTTGAAAGATGGCTCGAATTATTGCCGCTGCAGGTTTCGGTGTGGACTGAAAGCAAGGATGAATTTCTGCTCGAAGACACCGCGCACGAGTTTGAATACGTTTCGCCGCTGCATATTAACGGCGAAGTGAAAGGCGCGGTGATTGTTGGCTTCAAGGCGAAAAAAGATTGCTCTGAAACTTCGCCGCGATTGATTGACGCGGCGACGCAGGTGGCGGCGATGAGCATCAATCTTTCGGCGCATTACGAATCGGCGATAAATACTTCGATAAATCAGGCGCGCCGGGAACATCGAAAATTTACCGAATCTGTGCTCGACGCGCTGCCGGTTTCGATTTACGTGATTGACCGCGATTATCAGATTGTGACGTGGAACCGGCAAAGGGAAATCGGCGTGCAGGGAATGCCGCGCGAGGCGGTTATCGGGCGCAACGTCTTTCAGGTTTTCGCAAAATATCCGCAGGCAAGATTGAAGCAGGAATTCGAACGCGCTTTTCAAACCGGCAACATCGAACGCATCGAGCAGCAGACGATTGACAGCGCGGGCGGGACGCAGCACTGGATGGTCAGCAAAATTCCGATGCGCGACGAAACGACCGGCGAGGTGACGCACGTCATTACGGTCGGCGAAGACGTGACGATGCGCGTCGATGCGATTCACGCCGCCGGGCGCGCCGAAAAGCTCGCGGCGGTCGGCAGATTGGCGGCAGGCGTCGTTCACGAGATAAATAATCCGCTCGCGACGATTTCCGCCTGCGCCGAATCTTTGGAAGCGCGGGTCGACGAAGGCGTTTTCGGACATTCGACGGAAGTTGACGATTTGCACGAATATCTCTGTTTGATTCGCAGCGAAGCGTTTCGATGCAAGGCGATTACGAACGGCTTGCTCGATTTCAGCCGCGTCCGAACGAGCAACCGCTCGATGATTGACGTTCCGGATTTGATTAAATCTTCGGCAAACTTAATCCTGCATCAGAAACGCGGCAGCGACATCAACATCAGGTTCGAGATTGAAGAAAATGTGCCGCAAATCAACGCCGACCACGGGCAGATTCAGCAGGCGATAATCGCGCTCGCGACCAACGCGATTGACGCGATGCCGAACGGCGGAACGCTTACTTTCCGCGCTAAACCGTCGAACAATCGCGTCATTATCGAAATTCAGGATTCCGGCGTCGGCATCGCGCCCGAAAATCTATCAAAAGTTTTCGAGCCGTTTTACACGACCAAAGAAGTCGGCAGAGGAACCGGTCTCGGATTAGCCGTCTGTTACGGCATCGTTACCGAACACGGCGGACGCCTTGCGGTACGTTCAAACGTCAGCGTCGGCACGACCTTCACGATTTATCTCCCAATCCAAAAGCAGTGGTAGGGAGTTCATAGAGTTTTCAGAGTTTTTGAGTTCATCGAGTAAAAAAAAACGAACTCAAAAAACTCTAAAAACTCAATAAGCTCAATAAACTTAAAAATATGGCAAAACTTTTAGTAGTTGATGATGAAAGCAATCTGCGGCTTGTTGTGCAAAAGGAATTGAGCCGGCAGGGACACGAAGTCGAAACCGCGCAGGACGGCGAAGCGGCTTGGAAATCTTTGGAACAAGAGGATTTCGACGTTATTTTGTGCGACATAAATATGCCGCGGCTCGACGGTCTCGGGCTGCTTCGGCGCTTGCGCGACAAATCGCAGAATCCGCCCGAAGTGATTATGCTGACCGGACAGGCGACAGTCGAATCTGCAATCGAAGCGATGAAGCTGGGCGCGTACGATTACCTGACAAAACCTTATCGCATCACGGAATTAGCGGTGCTCGTCACACAGGCGGCGGAAAAACAGAAACTCAAAGTCGATAATCAGCGCCTGCGCGCGCAGATTCAGCGAACGAATCAGAGCTTACCGGAAATCATTGCGGAATCCCCCCAAATGAAGGAAGTTTTGCGGCTCGTGCAGCGCGTCGCCGTGTCCGACACGTCCGTTTTGATTACGGGCGAATCCGGCACGGGAAAAGAGCTGATTGCGCAGGCGATTCATCGCCTCAGCCGCCGCCACGACAAAAGCTTTGTCGATTTAAACTGCGCGGCTTTGCAGGACAATCTGCTTGAATCAGAGCTTTTCGGACACGAAGCCGGCGCGTTTTCGGGCGCGCGCGGGCGTAAATTAGGATTGTTCGAAATTGCCGACAGCGGCTCGCTGTTCCTCGACGAAATCATGGAAATGCCGATGCAGCTTCAATCGAAACTGCTGCGCGCACTTGAAACGCGCACGTTTTTCCGCGTCGGCGGCGTGAAAAAGGTCGAGGTTGACGTGCGGCTTATCGCGGCGACGAACCGCAGCACGAAACGCGCCGTCGCGGACGGAATTTTCCGCGCCGACCTGCTTTACCGCGTCAACAGTTTCGAGATTCACATTCCGCCGCTTCGCGAGCGGCGCGAAGACATCGAGCCGCTGGCGAAACATATTTTGCAGAAAATCGCCGGCACCAATGCGCCCGAAATCGCGCCGCAGGCGGTTGACGCTCTGTGCTCGTTCAATTGGTCGGGCAATGTTCGCCAGCTCAGAAATTGTCTCGAACGCGCGGCGCTTTTGTGTGATAACGGGCGTATCACGATTAAGGAACTGCCGCCCGAAGTCGTTTATAAAATGACGGAGCCGAGCGTTTCCGTGAGCTACAACGAGCCGAGCGACCTTGCGGTCAATTCGTTTCAAAACGCTTCTTCGCCGACCGCCCTGCGAGACGTCGAACGCCAGCAAATCATCAACGCGCTCGAAAAAACGGGCTGGCATCGCGGCAAAACCGCCGAGCTTCTGGGTATTTCTCCTTCCACGCTCTACCGCCGCCTGCGCGAATACGATTTGGAAACAAGATAATGAAAGACAGTTTTAAGGAAAATTGGAAGCCGTTAATTTTTATCGTTATTGTGCTCGTCCTGACGGCGATTTCCGCGTCTCCGCAGCGCAAGTTTGTCGGCAAGGTCACGGAAGTGACCGACGGCAAAACCTGCGTCATTCAGATGCCTGCCGGAAAATTGATAGCCGTTTTGCAGTACATCGAAATTCCCGAACCGGAACAGCCGATGTACACGACGGTCAGGGAGCATCTGGAGAAACTGGTTCTCGATAAAACGGTCGAATTTCTGCCGCACGACGTGATGAAAGACCGCACCGTCGGGCAGCTTTTGGTAAAAGGCGTCGATGTCAGCCAGCAGATGCTGCGCGACGGCGCGGCGTGGTATTCGGTCGCCGAAAGAAGCAGTCAGAACGGCGCGGAAAGCGCGCTGTACGAGAACAACGAAAATCAGGCAAAGGCTGAAAAACGCGGCGTTTGGAGTGTTGCCGACCTTAAACCGGCGTGGGAATATCGCGCCGAACAAGCGGCTTTACGCGAAAAACAGGCGCGCGAAGCGCTCGAAAAAATGAAAATGGCGTCAGCCGTGCGAACCCTGAAAAATACGACGGCTCAGCGAAAAGCGGTCGCACAGACCCAGATGTGGGCGGATGTCGGCGACGGCGGGCAATTCGACCAGCCGTACAGCGTCGGCGGTTTGCGAATCGGTTACGACCCGCTCAAAAACGTCGGGTTTATTTTCACGCCCAGCATTTATCTCGATTTTCCGAAAGCGGATTTTCTGCAAAAAGTCGAAAGCCGCGTTTTTTACGGCTATCGCGGCAATAAGGCAAACGTCGAAGACAGCGTTTATCTGATCGGATTTCTAACGAAGTCGAAATCGTATAAATTTCTCAAATCGAATGGTTTAACCATCACGGCGGATTCGCAAAAGATTGTTTTGAAATTAGGACGACGCTTTTCGCAGCGGGAACCTTCCGGCGATTGGGAATTAATGTTCTACAAAATCACGCGCGCGCAGCTCCAAAAAATCGCCGGGGCGCAAAAAATATCCGTCCAGCTCGGCAGCAATGCGGGCGCGATTTCGAGCGATTCGCTGATGTATCTCAACAATTTGATGAACGCGACGTAATGAAAAAGCGATGTGTTTCACTAAATAAAAAAGCGCGGCGCTCTTTTTCAGCGCCGCGCTTTTTTTATCTTTAAATATAACCGGCAGTGTTAGTTTGAGCCGATGTGGACGCCGCCGTTGGTGGTGATGACGCGGACGAGCGCGCCGCCGCCGTTCAAATCGCGGGTAAAGTTAACGCCCTGACGACGATAATTGCCGTTGTCGTCTTTTTCTCTTTCGACCTGCAGCGCGGCGATGTCGCTTTTGAATCCGCCGTTGACGGTGCGGGTTTCAAATCGCGCCGAGTAGTTTTCAGCCATTGTCAGGTGGACGCCGCCGTTGGTCGTTTCAACGTCGAGACCGTTGCCTTTCCACGTGTTGCCCGTCAGCTCGATGTGCAAGCCGCCGTTGGTCGTTCTGCCGCGAACATCGCCCGCGAGATTACTCAGATGAATGCCGCCGTTTTTCGCGCTGAACTCGATTGTGCCGTCGACGTTTTCGATGCCGATGCCGCCGTTTAAAGTCGTCAAATTAAGATTCGTATTGCGCGGAACGAGAATTTGATACGAAACCGACCAGCCGTTTTCGTCCGTGCCGCCGACGGCTTGAACCGTTCCACCGGTTTCGATGCGGACGCTTTTAACCAAAGATTGGGCTTCCGCCTCGGAATTTCCCCAACCCTGAACGCAGGCGCGAATCAGAATGTCCGCGCGGTTTTCGCCCTTGACGGAAATGCCGCCGTTGCGTTTGCCGTCAACCGTCAGGCTCGAGCCTGACACGGTCGTTTCACGAAGGTCGCGGCTCGAAATCTTGTCGCCGTTCGACCAATCGTTCGAGCAGAAATCGCGACTGTACGATTTCTCTTTGGTTTTTTCCTTAATCTTTTCCTGTGCGTTCGTATCAACGCCGCTCAGCACAAAAGCGACTAATAATAAGCCATAAAAACAGAAACGTATTTTATTTGAATTCAGCATCACAAAAATCCTCCAAAAAGTTTATTTATTATTTTTTCGCCGAAACGGCGCGTTCTGTCATGAAAACACCAACGGCGGAGGTTTTGTGACAAATATTTAAAGGGAAAAAGGGAGAAAAAGGGAAAGGGAAAAAGCTGATTGGTAAAATACGACCAGCTTTCCAGCTTTCCTTTTCCACCTTTTCCCTTTTTCCCCCTTTTTATACTTTGACGGCTTCGACAATCTGCATCGGCGAAGGCGTCGGGATGACGCGGGTTAATTTGAAGCCGGATTTTTCAAAAAGCGCGGCGTATTCGGTGGCGGTTCTTTCTTTGCCGCCGGTCATCGCGAGCATGTTTAAATCCATTACTTTGCTCATCGAGGCAATCGCGTCGTCTTCTTCGACGACCGATTCGACGAGTAAAACTTTCGCGCCCGGTTTGGCGGATTTCGCGAGGTTGTTCAAAATCTCGACCGACTGCTCGTCGTTCCAGTCGTGAATGATAAATTTCATCAAATAAATATCGGCTTCGACCGGAATTTCCGTAAAGAAATTGCCGCCGACGGTTTCGACCCTGTCGGCGACGCCGTTTGTCTTCAAAACTTCCGGCGCGCCGGTGATGACCTGCGGCTGGTCGAACAAAATTCCTTTTGCCGGCGGGTTCGCCTTTAAAACCGTCGCCAGCAGAAGTCCGTGTCCGCCTGCGATGTCGGCAATTGTTTTCGCTTCCGAAAAATCATAAGTTGCGACGACCGCTTCGGCGACCGGCGCGCTAAAGCTCGTCATCGCGTCGTCGAAAACGCGCGCCGCTTCCGGATTCTCGGCAAAATAGGGAAAAACCGGCATTCCGAAAGTATGGTTAAAAGCGATTTCGCCGGTTTTGACGCTGTGCAGCAGGTTGCCGTGCGAATTCCAGTGTTCGCGGTCGCAAATCATATGCGCCGCGGCACGCAACGACTGCGGGTGGTCGGCTTGCAAAACTTCGGACAAAGGCGAATTCGTGTAACGCCCGTCCGCATCTCTTTGAAAAACGCCGACGCTCGTCAAACCGCGCAGGAGTCGATAGAGCGAAGGCTCGTGCGTCGCGGTCAGCCCGGCTAATTCGGAAAGCGTTTTTCCGCCCGTTTTCAAATGGTCGGCAAGATAAAGTTTGGCGGCGACCGAAATCGCCTGCGAAACGATAAAGCCCATCGACATCTGCATCATTATTGCCGCCGGCGGCGGCTGCGGTTGTACTATTTGCGCGGAAACTGTGTCCATTGTTTAATAATCTCCTTGGAAATAAAAAATATCACATTACGGGAAAAATCGTTCGGCTATCATTAACGCGCAGTTTCATACGGAAAAGTATCAAAAAAAATAGCCGCCGCCAAAAATTCTTCGCTAAAAATTCTTCTAGGAATAAAGATTCATCGGACGCGTGAGAAGCGCAATCGGGTCGTCGATGTTTAAGACTTCGCGGACGAAAAACGGCTCGCCCGCCGCCGTGCCGATTAAGCTTCCGAAATAACGCGAGCGGTTTTCTAATTCGACGATAAAATCCTTGCTCGTCAGGCGCGTTTCAAGCTCGTCGGAATCCGGATTGTAAAATTGCGACGCGTGCGCGCGGATAGCTTCGGTTTTCTGCTCGATAAAATCGGAAATATCGACGATAAACGACGGCGTGACGCGCTGCGAAAAAATATTGTGCGCGACCATCGGAACCGGTATCCGCTGCTGCCCGAACGCGCCGTCGTATTTCTGCATCGAAGCGAGCCGCGCCGCTTCGCGCACGAGATAAGCAATATGATTATGGTCGGGATGCGGGTCGTCCATCTGGTGCGTTAAGATGACCTTCGGTCTCAAACGGCGTAAAACTCTGACCAATTTGGTGCGCTCGTCGTCGGTCACGAAAACGTGCCCGTCCGGTAATTCCAGATTTTCGCGAACGTCCAATTTTAAAATCCGGGCGGCGTTTTCGGCTTCGCGGGCACGAATCTCTACGCTGCCGCGCGTGCCCATTTCGCCCTGCGTGACGTCGAGCGCGCCGGTTTTGTAGCCCGTCGATTTCATCTTCAAAAGCGTTCCGCCGACGGTCAGTTCGACGTCGTCCGGGTGCGCGAAAATTGCGAGTATGTCTATTTCCATATTTGATTACAGATTACAAATTACAGATTACAAATTCCAAATCTGATAACGAATTTATTACAAATTACAAAATTCAGATTACAAATAACGAAATTCAGGTTACAAATAACGAACCTGATTTGTATTATGCAATTCTTAATTTGTAATCTGTAATCTGTAATATGAATTTTGTGGTGCTAGGTTCTGGAAGCGCGGTTCCGCATCCGCACAGAAGCAGTTCGGCGTATTGGCTGGAAACGTCGTCGGGCACGATTTTGATGGATTTTGCGGCGTCGGCGATTCACCGGATGGCGCAGGAAAATCTCGATTGGACGAATCTCGACGCGATTTGGATTTCGCATTTTCATCTCGACCACGTCGGCGGACTCGCGCCGTTTTTATTCGGCACGCGAAACGCACCCGAAATGAAGGCGCGGACCAAACCCTTAAAGATTTTCGGCGCGCGCGGGCTTCGGGAACTGATTAATTCTTTTAACGCATCCGGCAATTACAAGCTTTTCAAGCAGCCGTTTCCGCTCGAAATCAGGGAAGTCGAGTCAGCGGAAAATTTTGAAATTCTACCGGGCGTGCGTGCCGCGACGATGAAAACCGTGCACACGGACGAGAGCCTTGCCATTCACCTCCGGGACACGGCAGGAAAAACGCTCGTTTATTCATCCGATACCGGTTTTACAAAGGCTTTGGGGGCGTTTGCCGGAAACGTCGATTTGTTCGTTCTGGAATGTTCTTTTTTTAAGGACAAACCGACGGAAAAGCATCTCGAACTCGAAGAAGCAATGTTTTTGACGCGCGCCGCAAACCCCGGACAAGTGCTGCTGACGCATTTTTACGCAGAATGGGACGCGGTTGATTTTCGCGCCGAAGTTGAAAAATTTAAGCCGTCGTGCACTATTTTGGAAGCGCAGGACGGCTTAAGAGTAGAAATTTGAGTTTTATTATCTGATTGAAACGGTCAGCGTAAAGGTCGTTGCTTTGGTGCCGTGATTATCGATGCTGAAAACAACGTCGCCGGACTCTTCGATTTCCTGCGAATACTGGGTATCTTCATAATCACCCTGCGTAAAATCGCATTTTCCGTTGCCCGAACTCAAGGTCGCCGTTAACGTCTGTCCCGCCGCTGCGCGCAGAACGTAGGTGCGAACCCGCGTGCCCGGTCTAATCGTTCCCGAAACGCTCGCCGAGCTGCGTCCGCGCGCAAACCGAATCCGCGTTGACTGCGCCAGCGAATCGGTTGCCGACATAACTCCAATCATCATCAAAATCACAAACTTTAAGCCAAATTTTTTTAACATGTATTTTCTCCTTAAAATCCAAAATCGAATTTCAAAAACTACGACGCAAATGTAAGACGAATTTGCGTGAAATGCAAATAAAATTTGTGAGAAACAAAAGATTGACGCGGATTCCTCAGAATTAAAAATAATCCGTAAAAATCCGCGTCAACCGTTGTTTGAAAAAGAGAAGAAAATTATTTTCTAAGCCGCGCTTCGACGTTATTGGCTTTCAGGGAATTGCCGGTCGCGCGCTGCAAATCGGCGATTGATTTGTTGAGCTCGGTCTGCGCCCGCAGCTCGTTGCTGCGCGCCGTTATCAAAGCCGTCTGGCGTTCGAGAACTTTGTAGACGTCCGATTGCCCGGCGTCGAGCTTGCGCTGTTCCGACTCGTACTGCTTCTGCGAATTTTCGCGCGAAATCGCCGCCGACCGCAGCCGCGCTTCCGACGTCCGGACGGCTTGCAGCGCGTTACGAACATCAACCTGAATGGTCTGCTCGATTTGCTCGCGCTGCGTGCTGATTTGTTCGCTTTGCACCAGCGACCTGCCGAGATTCGCCTTCGCCGTGTTGTTTCCGAACGGCAGATTAAACGTCACACCGGCGCGAAACGTCGGATATTTGTTGGTGAAAATATCCGTCACGGACGACGTTGCGCCGCCGACATTCTCCAGAAGCCGCTGCCGCGACGCGGCGGCATCGACACATAATTGCTGGTTCGGATTTTGGACGCACGTATTGAGCAGCGGGTTCGTGAAAGCCGGATTCAAACTTCCGCCGACGCCGGCTGAAGTATAGCTTGCCACCAAATCAATCTGCGGTTTCGTCTGGTCGCGGTAAAATTTCTGGTCAATATCGTTGATGTCCTTTTGAACCTTGTTGATTTCGATTTCGGGACGATTTTCGAGCGCGAGCGTTAAGGCTTCGGGCAGAGTCGTGCGCGGCGCTTCCAGATCGACCGAATCGGTCGGGACAATCGATTCGCGCCAGAGCGTATCGTCTTTGCTCTGCGCAACCAGATTTTTCAGAGCGTTTTCGGCGCGTCCGACCGTTTCGAGCGCTTCGTAAACGCCCTGCTCGATGTTTGCGACCTGCGTTTCGGCGGCGACAATGTCAATCGGCGCAAGCTGTCCTTCTTCGACCAGGCGGCGGTTATGCGTGAGCTGTTCTTTGGCGTCGCGCACGCCGTCGCGCTGCACCTGAAGATTTCTCAGGGCATAAACCAAATCCCAGTAAGCGCGCTGAACGTTCGTGATAATTTCAATCGAGCGCTGGCGAAACTGCGTGTCGGTCAAACTCAGATTGCGCTTGGCAATCTCGATATTGCGGCGCGGCAGGTCGAACGAGCGACCGCGAAAAAGCGGCTGCGTCAGCGTCGCAGTAATATTCGCGTTGTATTGCGGGCTGATAATCGAAATCGTATTATCCGTCCCGACGCGATTATTGGCGGCGGTGACATTTAAAACCGTGCCGAATTTCGGAATATAAGTTTGAAAAGTCGCGTTGCCGACAATCGAATCGCCGGTGATTTTCGTCACGTCCGGCGTGAAAAAGCTGATATTCGGTGTCGTTGAGCGCTCGTAGTAAGTTTGTCCCGAAAGACGCGGGTCGTAAAATCCGCGCGACGACTGCAAATCGAATTCGGCGATTCTCACATTCTGCCGCGTCACTTCGATGTCCTTGTTGTTTTCGAGCGCTAAGGTTATCGCTTCTTTTAAGGCAAGCGGCTTCTGCGCGAGCATATCGACGCCGACGCGTCCCAAATCCGGCAGCGAAGTATCCTCCTGCTTATAATCCGGTGCGACCGTTGGAACGCCTTTCAGGTTTTCCGGCTGCACGTTTTGCTTGTCGTCAACCTTCGGCTGCACGGTCGGAGAAGGCGAAGGCGAAGGCGTCGGCGCCGCATCCTGCGCCCGAACCTCACCGAAAGCCGCCAGTGTTAAAATTAAAATGAATAAATATAAATACCTTTTCATAAAACCCTTTTTATGTAAAAAACTGCGTATAAACAAAACCACCCAGAATCAATAAAAGTCCGCCAATCTCGCCGGCAATTAAGCCGTACATAAACCAAGTCGTAATAAAATTTCGCTCGGCGAACATGTTTTCGGTGCGCTCCAGAAAGCCTTCTCTGATGTAGCCGATAACCGTCAACATAAAGTATAAAAGCGGCGCGGCGACGATCACGGTTTGCCAAAATACACTGAACGGCGAAAACTCAATCAATCTGGCGATAACCAGACTCGCAAAACTGTAAAAGAACGATGCCCGGTGCGCGATGTCAACATAAACCGGCGCGCGATGTTCGAGCGACTGCATTATTTTCGCGTATTTCCAAACGCCGGTCAGCATTCCCGAAAGCAGAAACAAACCCGACGAGAGAAGCGCGATTTTTACAGACAAAGCCATCGTTTTTTCAATTAAGAATTAAGAATTAAGAATTAAAAATTGCCGAATAGGATTTTTTGTAATTCTTAATTCTTAATTTCTAATTTTTAATTCTTACCCAGCAGCGAGCTTGCCGCCGCTGCAAACCTGCGTTTCAAGCCGCCGAATACGCGCGACGAAAAATCACTCGCGCGGCGGAATATTTTGAACTCGCTCAGATCGTCGAAAATCGAGTAAAACACCGGCACGGCGAGCAACGTCAAAAGCAAACAAAGCGATTGACCGCCGACGACCAGCACGCCGATTGAACGGTTCGTGCCCGCGCCCGCGCCGGTTGAAACGACGAGCGGAATCATCCCCGCGACGAGCGCAATCGTGGTCATCAAAATCGGACGCAAGCGGTCGCGGTTGGCGCGCACAATAGCGTCGTAACGGCTCATTCCGCGACTCCGCAGCTGGTTCGTATGGTCAATCTGGAGAATCGCGTTCTTTTTCACGACGCCGAACAAGAGCAGCAATCCGAGTCCCGAAAAGATGTTCACGGTTTGCCCCGTAATCAAGAGCGACAGGATACCGAACGGAATCGAGAGCGGCAGCGTCAAAAGAATCGTCACCGGGTGAATAAACGATTCAAACTGCGCCGCGAGCACGATGTACATAAAGATAAACGACAGCATAATCGCGAGCAGGAAGTAAAAACCGGCTTTGCCCATTTCCTTCGACTGTCCGACGTAGCCGGTGCGATAACCCGCCGGCATTTTCAATTCTTTGACGTACGAGTCAATCGCCGCCGTGATGCTCGCCGCCGAGCCGCCCGGCTTGGTGTTGGCGAGCAGCGTCACCTGGCGCTGGCGATTCGTGCGTTCGACCGAGCTCGGTCCGGTGCCTTCCTTGACTTTGACCAGCCGGTCGAGCGTTACCCAGCCGACTTTGGTCGAAGGAACAATGAGGCGTTTTAAGCCGTCGATGTCGGTGCGGAAATTGTTGATGGCGCGCACGACGACCTCGTATTGTTCCGTGCCTTCGTTAAAGTTCGTCGCCTCCTGCCCGGCAACCAAAGTGTTCAAGGCTTGCGAAATGTCGCCGATGCGCACGCCTAAATCAGCCGCCGTGTCGCGGTCGATTTCGAGCTGCACTTCCGGTTTGCCGCTAATCAAAGTCGAGTCGACGTCAACCGCGTCGGGAATCTCCTTCATCTTCGTAAGAATCTTGTTTGAATAATCTTCCAGAACCTTCAAATCCGGTCCGGCAATCAAAAACTGGACGTTCGCGTTGCGGAAACCGCCGCCCGAAAACGCCTGCACCGGCTGGACGGCGGTGCGCAGCTCGGGCGGATAATTTCTCAAAAGTTCGCGGGCATCGGACATCATCAGCTCCTGCGATTTCGGACGCGCCTTGATGTCCGAGAGGCGCACGTAAATCGTTCCGCTGTTGACGACCTGCGCCTGTCCGCCGCCGATGGTCAGAAGCGTGTCGGTCACGCCGTCCATTTTGCGGATGTCGGTCGCGATGCGCTCCATCAAAACGGTTGTCGCCTGCAAGGAACTGCCTTCGGGCGCGCGAACGGAAACTTCAAACTGCGATTGGTCGTCAACCGGCAAAAAGTTTTTACCGACGAACATAAACAGCGGCACAATCGAGAGGAAAACCAGTATGCAAAGCGTGATAATCACCCAGCGATGCGCCATCGAGAATTTCAGAAGAGTGGTGTAAACGGCGTCGATTTTACTGTAAACCCAGCTGTCTTTCGAAGTGTGTCCTTTTTCCTCTTGAGCTTCATGATTCGTCAGCGGCTCTTCGTAATGCGGTTCAATCATGCCGTCGCCTTTGATTTTCGACGCCTCGCCCGCGCCCGCCGGTTCGACTTCTTCCGCGAGGTCTTTATCTGCTTTCGGTCGTTTAATCAGCCGCGCCGCGAGCATCGGCGTCAGCGTAAACGAAACAATCAGCGAGACGGCGACCGCGAACGAAGCCGTTAAACCAAACGACGACATAAAGCGCCCGACGATGCCCTGCATAAAGCCGATGGGCACGAAAACCGCCATCAATGAAAGCGTCGTCGCTAGAACCGCCAGACCGATTTCGCGCGTGCCTTCGATTGCCGCCTGAAACGGGTCCATGCCTTTTTCTTCGACGTAGCGATAGATATTCTCCAAAACAACGATCGCGTCGTCGATAACGATGCCGACCATCAGGGTCAACGAAAGCATCGTAATCGAATTCAGCGTGTAGCCCATCGCATACATCAGCGCGAAGGTCGAGACAATCGAGGTCGGAATCGCAAGCGCGGCGATAAACGTCGTCCGGATATTCCACAAAAACAGGAACACGACGACCGCCGCCAGAATGCCGCCGACAATCAAGTGTTCTTCAATCGCGTGCAGGCTGTTTTCGATAAAAATCGAGTTGTCGCCGACGATTTGAATTCGATAACCTTTCGGCAGCGTCGGCTCGATTTCCTTCAGACGTTCTTTGACGCCCTTGGCGACGGCGACCGTGTTTTGTCCCGATTGTTTTGAAACGATGAGCGTGACGGCGGGCTGACCGTTGAGCATCGCCTGCGAGCGAATTTCTTCCGCGCCGTCTTCGACGTAGCCTAAATCTTTGACTTTGACCTGATAAGCGCCGCGTGTGGCAACGACGATTTCGGCGAATTCTTCGGCTTTTTTAATTTTGCCCAAAGTTCGGACGCTCGTTTCGCGCTGTCCTTCGTCGAGTCTGCCGCTCGGAAATTCGATATTCTGAAGCCTCAGCGCCGTCGTTACTTCCGCCGGCGTGACGTTGTACGAGCGCATTTTGTCCGGGTCGACCCAGACGTTGATTTGCCGCTCGCGCCCGCCGATAATCGTAATCTGACCGACGCCGCTGACCGATTCGATTTTTTCCTTAACCTGCGTTTTCGCCGTTTCCGTCACGTCGCGCAAATTTGTCGGCGCGCTGACGACGATTCGCAAAACCGGTGCGGCATCCGAATCCAGCTTTTGAACCGTCGGCTGTTCGGCGGTATCCGGCAGATTCGGAATGACCGTCTGGACGCGGTTTTCGACTTCCTGCGCGGCGACGTTAACGTCTTTTTCGAGCACGAATTGAACGAAAACCTGCGAAATACCTTCGACCGACGACGAGCGCAGCTCGTCAATACCACTAATCGTATTGACGGCTTCCTCGATTTTTTCCGTCACGTCCGTTTCGATTTCCTGCGGCGATGCGCCCGGATTAACGACCGTTATGGTAATGGTCGGAAAATCGACCTTCGGAAAAAGGTCGACACCGAGACTGAAAAACGAGAACGCGCCGACCGTCACCAGCGACATAATCAACATCGTCGCGAAAACCGGACGCTTAACACAAACTTCTGCTAGCCATTGCATATATTTCGGTGTTCAGTGGTCGGTGTCGAGTGGTCGGTTGGACTTTCTCTGCCCACTGAACACCGACCGCCGACCACTAGTCATTTATTGACGAACGATAACTCCGTCGCCCAATTTGTCTACATTGCCGGTTGCAACCGTTTCGCCTTCCTTAACGCCCTGTTTGACCTCAATCATATCGTTTTCCAGGAAGCCGAGCTGCACGAGCCGTTCGTTTGCGACGCCGTCTTTAACGACGAAAACTTTATTAATATCGCCTTCCGCACGAACCGCGGCGGTCGGAATCATGACTGCCGGTTCCGGTTTCGACTGTGTGATGCGGACGGTCGCAAACTGCCCGGGTTTTAATAATCCGTTGACGTTTTCGACTTCCGCTTCGACCGTCAGAGTTCGCGACGTCACGTTCAAGCTCGGTAGAACCCGCACAATCGTGCCCGCAAAATTGCGGTCCGGGTAAGCTGAAACCTGCGCCGAAATTCCTTGCCCGACGGCGACTTTGCCGATGGATTGCTCGGGAACGTCGATTCGCAATCTAAGAACCGCCGTGCGAACAATCGTCGCGACCTTCGAATTCGGCGTGTTCGGCGTAATATATTCGCCTAAATCCGCCACGCGTTCAGAAATATAACCGCTAATCGGCGCGTAAACCGCCGTGTCGCTGACCGCTTTTTGCGCCAGCTCGACCTGCGTTTGCGCGGTCGCGACCGCCGCGCGTGCCTGATTCACATTGGTGCGTGCCGTGTTGACGGCGGCGCGCGCGATGTCGATTGCTTTAATGGCGACCGCCGCGTTCGAGCGCGCTTCGTCCAGTTGTCCGAGCAGGGCGTCGCGCTGCGATTTGCGCTGGTCGTACTGCGCGCGTGAAACGTCGCCGGATTCGAGCAGCCGCGTCGTCCGCGTCAATTCCTTTTCGGCTAATTCGAGCTGCGCCGTGATTGATTTGACCTGCGAAAAATCGTTAATGTTAAAAACCTCGCCGTCGCCGACTCCGAGCCGCGCCTGCGTTTGACGTAAATTCTGAATCGCCTGCTCGACGCTCGCTTCCGCCTGTTTGACGGCATTGCGCTGCTGCTCGACCTGCGCCTGCGCCTGTTCGAGCCGAATCTGCGCGTCGCGCGCATCGAGCCGAATCAACACGTCGCCTTTGTTGACGTAGCTTCCGACATCGAAATTGACTTCCGTGATTTTTCCGCCGACCGTCGGCGCAACGTCCGTCTGCGCGTCGCTCGCGAGGTTTCCGGTCGCTTCGAAATACGTCGGAATCTCGCGCACGACCGCCGGCGCTGTCGTCACTTCGACATTCGGTTTCGTTTCCGTATTGGCGTTCGTGTTATTCTTCGCGCTCGAACCGCTGCACGCAGCCAGAAACATCGAAAGTCCGATAGCGGTTATGGCAAAAATTATGAATTTAAATGATTTCATATAATAGCTTTATAATTTTTTACTTTTACTTTTGCCCTTTTACTTTTTGATTCCGTCGAGCAAAATCGTGGCAAATTCGCGCGCCGCTTCCTCGTTGGAAATCTTTAATAATTTTTGTTCCTTGTCCCACAGAATATTGTTCAGCGAATGATGAACAAACATCCCGATAAAAGCTCTGACGACGACGCGCGGCTCGACTTCACGAAACACGCCGTCCTTCTGCCGCTGGCTTATATATCCGCCGAGAAAGTCGTAAATACGTGTAATAAAATTTTCAAAAAATACCTGCGCCAATTCATGTCCTTCAAGCGCCGACTGCAGCATTAAACGCAAAAAATCCGAATCGTCTTTGTGTTTATTGAGCGCATTCAAAGCCATACTGTAAAATACTCCGAAGTCGTCTTTTGCCTCGATTTTCTCGGCAATCTCGACCAACGGGTTGGCAAATTGCGGGCTGCACGCTTTATGGTCGAGAATCGACGCGTAAAGCTCGTCCTTGTTTGAAAAATGCTTGAAAATGACCGCTTCCGAAACGCCCGCCGCGCTGGCGATTTCTTTTGTCGTGGTGCCTCTGAACCCGCGTTCCGAAAAAAGGCGCATCGCTATCTTGCAAAGCTGCTCGCGCCGCTCGTCGCCTGCCATACGGGTTTGTGTTATTCCAAAAAATTTATCCAATTTCTGCTCCTTTCAATAAATAAGTGAGTGCTTACTAACTTTGAGTTTCGCAGAAGCCGCGCGGGGTTGTCAAGTTCTTTGTGAAAAAATTTACAAGAACTTTAATAAAAAAATATCGTATCAACTTTTCGTAACCAGGCGGCATCAAAAACCGAAACCAGAAGTTTTATCTTGGTTAATTTTTGAAGGAAAAGGAGAAAGTAAAAAATGTCGGAATTTGATCAGGAAGTGAAGAATACGGAACAGGAACGCGAGCCGCAAAGCCTCGTTCCCGTCGTGCAGGAAGAAGAGTTTAATAGTTCGTTAAACGACGAATATTTAGGAGATTGGAAAATGCAAGCACAAGAATACCAGCAGAAATTTCAGGACGCAGCCGGCAAAGCGCGCGATTTCGCGAACGAAAAATTCGCTTACGCCAGCGATAAATTTAAAGAGCTTTCAAACAAAGACCCGAAAGAGTTAGTCGAAGAAGCCAAAGAGTACGCGCGCCAGAAACCGGGACAAACAATCCTGATTTCGGCAGTCGTCGGCTTGGTTTTGGGCTTATTGCTCAAACGAAAGTAAAAAAGTAAAAAGGCAAAATTAAAAAGGTAAAAAGACGGCTCGCGTTTTAGCAAGCCGTCTTTTTTATTCGTAAAAAAGTCGCTTGACCGGTGCCAAACAATATCGCGCGGGGTGAAAGGCGCGAATGAAACCCGTCGTCAAATGGACGGAAAAATCCGGCTCTGAAGCAGTCGAACAAAATTCGCGTTTATTGTTCGATTCCCACAGAGCCGGATTCGGATTTTACAAATTCCCACAGATTGCGCTCGTGCTTCGCGCCGGGCAATGTCGTACTTCACTTTCGGCGACATTTTAAGAAACTCTTTTAAAGATTCAGCAGTCTCGCCTTCGCGGCTTTAAATTCTTCATCGTCCAAAACGCCGTCTTTATGAAGCTTGGCAAGCTTTTGTAGTTCCGCCGTCACGTCCGTCTTTTCGGCTGATTCGGCTTCTTTTTTGCCGCCGAATTTGTTCAAAAGCGTTCCGCCGACTTTTTTACCGACTTCGCTGCCGACGACGCCGCCGACCACCGCGCCCGCAAACGTGCCGACAATCGGCATAATCGAAGTTCCGATTGCCGCGCCGGTGATTACGCCCGCACCGAGTCCGGACATTTTCCCGACCTTTTCGTTTTCTTCCTGCTCGCTTGTTTTCTTTTCGTTGTTTTCCATAGAGTTTTCCTTTTTATCGAATGTTTAATGGTCAAAGAATTTTGACCCGTTTATTTAAAAGACGCTCAATTATACGCCTGTTTCAAGATTACGTTCAATAAAATTTTTTGCCAGTGTTAAATAACTGATATTGTTATTTAGCCTTCGCTCCGGCTTCAATTAAGACGGCTCTTATTTCCGGATCGGCGGCAAAGTCGAGGGCGGATTTTCCGTCAGATGTTTGCGCGTTAACGTCGGCACCGGCAGCAATAAGTTTTATGAGCTGGTTCTTTCGGCGAAAAGCCGCCGCCCAGATCAGCGCGGTAAAACCGGCGTTATCTTTTAAGTTCACATTCGTCCCGGCATTAATCAGTAAATCAACCGTGCTGTCTTCTGTGGCTCTCATTAAGGCGGTCATTTTTCCGGCGTTTATCGCATTGACATTCATTCCTGCATTGAGCATTGCTTCGACAACGTCCGTCCGCCCGTCGGCTGAGGCTTGAAAAAAGGCGTTTTCTCCGTATTGCTTTTCGTACTCGGCAACGCCGATGGTCGTGTCTGCTCCGTTTTCAATTAATATTTTCTTTAACTTAATGTTGCCCGATTGAGCGGCATAACTATACGCGGTTCGCTCTTCATCGTCTTTGAAATTTACGTCTGCGCCGGCTGAAATTAATATTTCTGCAAGCCTCTCCTCTTCAGCTAAAACAGCCGCAATAAGTGCCGATTTTTCGGATTTATCCGTAAGATTAACGTCTGCGCCGCCGTTAATTAGTATTTGTACGGATTCATAGATTTTATCCCGTTCGGCTTCGTTATCGACTTTCACAATCAACAAGTGCAATGGAGGTTCGCTATAAAATTCATCAATCGCATTGACGTTTGCTCCCGATTTGACCAACACCTTTAAAATATCTGGACGATTCATAGAAGCGGCATAAGTGATGACGGGAATATTGCAATCGTCTTTGAGATTCGCATCAGCGCCTTTTTGCAAAAATTTTTCAATCAGCCCGGCATCGCCTTTCTTTACTGCTTCGAGAAAAGGCTTTTCTTTTGCGAAGCGCGCGCCGCATAGATGCTCTCCTTTTTTGAACCACGTTTGGGCAGAAACTGAAAGCGAGCCGCTGACCATAAAAATAAAACACAGCAAATATGATTTTCGGGCTTCGAACATAGCGCATCCTCTGTAATTTCAGATTTTTTCAATATATTACACGGACATTATCGTTTTTGTCGCTAAATTTATTTCGAAGAAATAGTTTCTCGACAGACAGTTTTTCTCAAAATTATAAACCTTTTTCCTTTAGCCAATTTTCAGCCGCTGTGCGCGGCGTGAGTTTTTCGCCGTCAACCGCGTAATTGAGTTTTCGCATTTCGTCGGTCGAAATCGCGTTATTTAGTTTTTCAAAAGTCTCGCGCAAGATTTCCGTTTTGTCGTTTCGGGCGATAAAAACTGCCTGGTACGGCGGAAAATATTTTTTGTCGTCCGCCAATTGAAACAAATCGAGCGCGGCGATTAAACCGTCGGTCGAATTTCCGGCGATGATGTCAACCTGTCCGGATTTGAGCGCCGCGTAAGTCAGAGACAAATCCATCTCGCGCGGTTGTTTCGCAAAATTGAAATTGTAGGCGCGGGCAAATCCCGCGTAGCCGTCGGCGCGCGACATAAAATCCTGCCCGAATCCGGCTTGCCAGTTTCGTGACAGCGGAACGGCGTCGGAAATTGTTTTGAGATTGTTTTTGCGCGCCGCATCGCCGCGCACGAGAATCGCGAAATCGTTTGAAAACCCGAGCGGCGGGCTGAGGCTTAACCCGAATTTTTCGGCGTATTCGCGCTTTGTTTCATCGTAAACCTGCGCGGTCTCGGTAACGGGCTTGTGCTTCAAAATCGCCGTGTAAGCCGTGCCGGTGTATTCGGGATAAACGTCCAGATTGTTTGAAACGAGGGCGTCGTGCGCGAGATTTCCGCCGAGCTCGAATTGGCGTTCGACCGCGACACCGCGTTTTTCGAGCATTTGCGCGAGAATTTCCGCCAGGATTACCGATTCGGTAAAATCCTTCGACCCGACGCGCACCGGTTTGTTTGAAAACTCCGGAGCTGCCGTTTGATTTGAATTTCCGGATTTGAAATTCGGAATAAAGCTCAAACCGAAAATTATCAAAACCAGCGCGAATGCGCCGGCGGCGATGAATTTTCGCCGCCGGCGTTCGGCACGTTTCCTGTAATCGAATGATTTCTCGAATTGCCCGAGCGCAAAATCGCAGAAAAGCGCGAGAATCGCCGAGAGAAGCGCGCCGGCGAGCAATAAATTATTGTCGTTCTGTCGCAGCCCTCGAAAAATATATGTTCCGAGTCCGCCCGCGCCGACCGCCGCCGCAACCGTCGCGACGCCGACCGCGATGACGACCGCGACGCGGATGCCGGTTAAAATCACGGGCGCGGCGAGCGGCAGTTCGACGGCGCGCAAAATCTGCCAATCGGTCATTCCCATTGCCGTTGCGGCTTCCTTCGTTTTCGCGTCAACGCTCAAAACTCCTGTGACCGTGTTGCGAATCACGGGCAAAAACGAGTACAGAGTCAGCGCGATAATCGCGGTTTTTGCGCCGATGCCGCCGATGAACGGCAAGGGAATCAGCAGACCGAAAAGCGCCAGAGAGGGAACGGTTTGCAGAATATTCGCGACTCCGAGGATTGGCGTTTGCAAAGATTTTTTTCTCGTCAGCAGAATGCCGAGCGGCACGCCGATTAGGACGGCGAAAAAGGTCGAAACAAAAACCAGCACCAGATGCTCGCGCGTTAAAACGAGAAGCTCCGCCCGGTTTTGTCTGAGAAATTCGAGAAAATCCATTTAAGTTGTAATCGTTTCCAGATAATTTCGGACGAGCGGCAAATCCGATTCGCGGAAATCTGCGGGCGTTCCGAGAAAGACGATTCGCCCTTTGTCCATCAAGCAAATCCGCGTTGCTAAAATAAATGCCTCGTGCAAATCGTGCGTGACGAAAACGGCGGTTTTACCGAGTTCGTGCACGAGCCGCGCAAATTCCTTCTGTAAATTAACTCTTGTCAAAGCATCGAGCGCGCCGAACGGTTCGTCGAGCAGCAGTAAATCGGGGTCGGCGGCGAGCGCCCGCGCAACGCCGACGCGCTGGCGCTGTCCGCCGGAAAGCTCATGCGGAAATCGCGCGGCAAATTTCGCGGGCGCTAAGCCCACAAGTTTGAGCATTTCCGCGACCTTTGAATCGCTGCGCGCTTCATCCCAATTTTCAAGCCGCGGCACGAGCGCGACGTTTTCGGCGACCGTAAAGTGCGGAAAAAGTCCGGCTTCCTGCAAAACATAGCCGATGCGCCGCCGCAATTCAATCGCGTCCCAATCGGTCGTCGGCTTGCCTTCGACCAGCACTTCGCCGGAAGTCGGCTCAATCAGGCGATTTATTAACTTTAAAGTCGTCGTTTTGCCGCAGCCCGATTCGCCCAACAGGACGAGAACTTCGCCCTCGCGGATTTCGAGATTCAAATCGTCAAGGATTTTTGCATCGCCGATTTGAAAGCCGACGCGGCGAAGTTCGACCGGGTTGTTTGGCGTTTCGGGCATAAAATAATAATAAAAGTTATAAACGAATATCGAAATTGCGGAAACACGCGGGCTTGAAGCGGCGCATTTCGCGCGATTCGGTCAGCGCTTTTCTATAAACGACAGTAGATTTCTTCCATCGTCGCATCCTCCCGGTTGTAACCTTCGCGCGTGCCCGCAAAAGTTTCGTCGAGCATAATCATGAAATCCATATTTTCGACCACGTAATTTCGCCAGTACGGCTCATGCTCGGATTCCGTGTAGCCTTCGACGAGCCACGCACTCAAAACGTCGTTGCCGGAAGTTTTGCGCCCGAAAAGATGCGGCTCGACAATGCGCGTCAGATCGTCGTAGCTGAATTGCAGAAGTCTTCTTTTTTCGATTGCTTCACAAATAATTGAGTTCATATATTCCGCTCCCCGTGTTCTTTAGTAATTCAAATCATTTATACGACGCGCGAGCCGGTAAAAGCAAGAATATTACGAGAGCTTCGAGGATTAATGAACCTGATAATTTGACGATTAAGTCCTGAAATTTTTTCGAATTGATATTATTCCCGTCGATTTTCCGCGTTATATGCGGGAGGAGTTTTATAATATGGCAATTAATTCAAATATTTTACAACGCCCGTCAGACCGCGGACTGTTTTTAGCGACGGCAATCGCTTTTCCGCTCGTTGTGCTGGCGGGATATTTTAAATCCTATTATTTCAGCGCGTTATTCGCGGACGCAAGACCGGTGGCAAACGCGCTCGTCCACGCGCACGGCATCGTAATGTCGTCATGGGTTATATATTTTATCGCGCAGGTCGCCCTCATCCGCACGAAGAATATCCGGCTGCATATGTCAATGGGTATGGCGGGCATCGCGCTGGCTGCTTTGGTGGTCGTCGTCGGAATGGCGACTGCCTACGACGCGCAGCTCGTGCGCCGCAGCGCACCGCCGGGAGCTGACCCGCACGGGTTCTTTTTTCTTCCCTTTTTCGACATGCTTCTGTTCGTGGTTTTCTTTGCGGGCGCGATTTATTACCGCAAGCGTCCGGCTGAACATAAGAGCCTGATGCTTCTGACGGCGATTAATTTTATGCCCGCCGCGCTCTTTCGCATCTCGCCCGTAGCGCCGGAAAATACGATATTCTGGGCGTTCGGCGTTCCGGCTGCCGTAGGGGTTGCGTGTTTTGCATGGTACACGGCAAAGCGTCGTAAATTGAATAAGGTGTTTGCACTCGGTATTCTACTGCTGCTCGCGGCGGTTCCGATTCGTCTGGTCGTTCCGGCGACCGACGTGTGGCTTCGATTTACAGGCTGGCTCGCGCCTTAAAAGCGCCGGACGGGTGACGTGAAAAAGCACGGCAGGAAAATCCTGCCGTGCTTTTTGTTTAGGATAGACGTGAATTTCGTCAATAACCGGGCAGGGAATCTTTAATCAACTAAACCGAGTAAAGCGAGAAAGTTTCCGCAAACGGTTGTCTCCCCATTTGTTCCTGCTCGGAAATCTTTCTCGCTTCGATTTTTCGCGCCCGGCTGTACCCGTCGGGCGCGAAAAAACTGTTTATTTTAGTGGGAAAATTTTTCTCTGCTTATTCCGTTCCGCCGCGGCTGCAGATAGCGTCCCAGGTCGTCCAGTAGTTGGCGTTTGCGCCGCCCGGCGTAGCCACGATGCCGACCATCGCCGCGCAGTTTGAATTGCAGCCGATGTCGGGATTGCTGCCCGCCTGCGGCTGCAGCGTTCGCGGCTGGAGAACCGCGCCGACGGTGGCGAGCACGGTGACGTTAAAAATTCCGGACAAACCGGGTGTTTGCAGCGTCGGGCTTGAATCTTCCGAGCTAACCGAGCCCGTCCAATTGCCGTCCTTTTGGGCAAACGTCACCTTCCAGTCCTTGACGTATTTGGCGGTTTCGTTCTGCGGCGAAATATAAACCCAAAATTGCGCGCCGTTGCCCAGGGTTACTTCCCCTGAGCTGATTTTTGTTTGGAATTCTTCGATATTTCCTTGTTGATTATCCATTGCCTGTTCGGTATCCATAATAAATCTCCTTAATTTTTTGATTCGGCTAATTCGCTTTTGATTTGGCTAATTTGCTTTTGATGACGTTGCGTTCCGCTTTCGTTAAGGTGCAAGGCGCATTCCACAACGGCAGAGTTTCGCAGGCATTTTGCAACCTGCTGTAAACACACTATTTAGAATTCTGCTTTGGGAGAACTGAAATTCTTTGACAAAAAAAAGAGTGTCAGTTTTGACATTCCGATATCAAAACTGACACCGCAAAAACGGATTGCTTCGAGGAATTTTTAATCTAAAAACTGCGCCGGAAGAGATACGAGAGCTTTATAAAAAACGTCCGCCCGTTGCTGTGCAAGCCCTGCTCGGGAAGTCCGTTATACGGGTTGCGGCTGTAGTAGTTGAAGTTGTCGCTGTAACCGATGTAAAGCGCCTTGCCCGGACTCGGCGTCCAGCCGAAGACGAGCTGCGGGCGTATCTTTTCGCTGATTGTCGAGTAGTCGAGCCGGAGGCGCGTAAAGACGTAGCGCGAGAATTGATAAGTCGAGCGCGAGCTGAAAATGTTGTCGTCGAAAGCGACGCGTCCCGTGTCGTTGCGCACGAGGCGGATTTTAGTGTAATTGAGCTGCGTCTGGAAAGCCGTTGTCGGCTGGTAACGAAACGTCGATTCGATTAGAAGCTGGTTGCCGGCTCCCGGATTGTATTGACCGCTCGCGCCGAGGTCATAATCCATCAGTCCCCAGGTGTGGTCCATAAAAACGGAAGCGTAAAACTGCTTGTTCGGCTGGCTTTCGATAAACGCCTGCACGGCTTTGAAACGCGCCGAGCGCTCGGGATCGTTGCCGGTAAATGCGCCTGCTCTGCCGATATTGCGTGTCGGTCCGAATTCATGCTCGAAGACGCGCTCGTAGCCGAGTTGAAATGACCCGCCGATGTAGGTTTGACGCTGCAGGGCGAGCATTCCCTGCGTGTTCGTAATTATGTACTGCGAGCGACCTTTCCAGTCGTAATCGATGTGAGTCGCGTTCTGGAGGCGTTTGAAAATAATCGTTTTTTTCGCGTCCTGGTCGGTTTTGTACTGGATGAACGAACCGAGATAATTGGTGTCGGTACGCTGGCTGAAACCGACGTCCGCGCGGTAATCCTGCGACCTGCCGACCGCGAGATAATTCATATAGAGGTTTCTGCCCGAGCGTTCTACCCAGAGGTTATAACCGACGCCGTTCCCGGTTCGGTAAGCGCGCCGGTCGAGGTTTGAATCATAGAAATAATCACGCGTCGTGGTGCCGACGAGCTGGAATTCGGCGACCGTTTTCTTGTCGAAGCGAAACCTGCCGTCAAAGCCGCCGGCGTGATTGTGCCGGTCAACAAAATTATAGGTCGAGGCGAAAAAGCCGAGATTGTTTTCTTTGCCGATGTCGCGTTTGAAGCGAAAAACGCCGATGTCCGCGTTTTTATCCATTAAACGCTCGTTTTCGCAAAGCCCAGTGTCGTTCCGGCGTTCTCGCTCGTTCCGGCAAATCAGAAAAGCTTCGCGTTCGTCTTCATTGAAATTGCCGGGATTATTGTCCGAAGCGTACATCAAGCCGAACGTATTTTTGCCGCGTCTGCCCGTGATTTTGGCGGCGATGTCGGGATCAACAATCGTGCGCGTGTGAACGACGTTCATCGGCGTTTGGAAAATGTCGATTCTTTCAAGAAAGAACGGGCGTTTTTCGGCGAAGTAAATCGGAAACCGCTGGTTGGCAGTCGTCACGGGCGCGTCCGCCTCAACCTGCGCAAAGTCGGGATTGTATGCAAAATCGAGCGTAATCGTCGGCGTCAGGCTGAATTTTGCCGTCATTCCGAAATCGCCTTTGAGTCCTTCGTTAACAAAACGTCCGGCGCGCGTAACGTCGAGCGGGTAGCGCGTCCGGCGACCGGTTTCGGAAAGCGTAAAGCTCGGAATAATCTCAACCTGCCGGGTCGTCGAAATGTCTTCGAGTCCGGTAATTTTTCCGGCTTTGTTGAGCGAACCCGACGTGCTGCGGTTGCCGCGCTGCCACGAATCGAGCTCGTTGTTGTTCCATTTCACGCGGCGGAAAATATGGATGCCCCATTGTTTGTCCTTGCCGGCTTCGTAGCGCAAAGATTTGAAGGGAATCGCGACCTCAATCGTATAGCCGTCTTCCGTCAGAACGCCTTTCGATTCCATCACCAAATCGACGCTGTAATCTTCGCCGCCGCTTTCCGAAAAAGTTCCGTCCGCCTGAATGCCGAGCGGATTGAAAAATATCGCATATGCCTGCCGCCGGTCGTTGAACGTGTCGAGATAAACGCCGACGTAATCGTCGTCGAAGATATTGTCGCGGCGCGCGACGTTCGCGCGAATCTTATCGCGGTCTTGTTTGATGCGGAAAGCGATATATAAATGTTTCGCGTCGTAACCCATCAGCACCTCGGTCGGCGCGCTCGGCGCGACGTTATCGCCGGGCTGGATTTGCAGGAAATCGCCGAAAAGCGCCGCCGTTTTCCAGATGCCGTCGTTGAGCTGCCCGTCAATGACGGGCGCGCTTTCAAAGCGCGGAATTCGCGCCGGCGCTTCCTTTAAAACGTAAATCGAAGCCGGATTTTCGGGATTCGGATTTGCGACAATCGGTTTCTTATCCGTCGGAACGGCGGACGTGTTTGAAATTTCGGTCGTCAGGGGCGCCGTTTCGGGATTGTCCGTACTTTTCGGCGACGGCGACGAAGTTTGTGCAAAAAAATTCAGGGAGCAGCTAAGCAGTATAAAAATAATTACCGGAATATTTTTCATGAAGCCTCTTTATAGATGTATTTATTATGATTGGTCTAATCCGGCACTAATTTTTACCGAATCGGCGCGAATGCTGAAATCCCGCTTTGATGCGCGCGGCGCTTTCGTCTCGAAAAACGCTTTCGCATAAACATTCGTTTTGTAATTAATTCGAATCAGACCCCGTTTAGGATTTCATATATAAAACACCGTGCGGTTATTTTTTGTGACAAGATATTTCGGCAATCAGCCGATGATTTTTCAGAATGAGTATTTGGCGCAGGTTGTTCGGCTGTAAAAGGCGAAATCCGTGGCGGTTCAAAATGGCACAAAGATTGCTGGTAAAGCGAACAGACAACAAAAATTGTATTGAAAGAAATCGCTTTCGATACGGAACGAGCAAGGGGAAGTTTGACTGCATTTCAAACAAATGTAGTTATTTGATTCACGGAAAGCAAAGCGTACAGTCCGGGGATAGGATTTTTCGGTCTTCAGGCTTTGCTTTCTGTGAAATCTTAAACCGGCACGAATTCGTCTCAATGCGGATTCGGTGTATAAACTTAAAAACCGCAAATCATCGGAAAGGAAAGCAGCAATGAACGGATTCGGCACACAAAATCACCGCGAAAACAACATTATTACAAGAAAGGACGGCGCACTTTCGCCGATTATGACCGAAGCCGTCCGGCGTCAGACGGGCAGCCAACAGTTTCAGAAAATAAACGATAAATTTCCGGTCGAAAATTTTCTGCAGAACAATCTGCTCGCCGTGCAATCGCAGAAGACTCTGATAAGTCTTCTGCCCTTTGCGGAAAGCGTTTCGCTCCCGACCGAAAAAATTTTGTATGAATCGGGCGACCGCGTGGATTACATATATTTTCCCGAAACGGCGATTATCTCCGAGTTTCAAATTCTCGAAGACGGCGCGAGTGCCGAGGTCGCAATGGTTGGAAACGAAGGTGCCGCCGGACTTCTTGCGTTGTTCGGGGCGATGCGCGCAACCAATTGGGCGCAGGTTTCTGTCCACGGAAAGGCGTATCGAATAAGCGGCGAAATTTTGAAAACCCAGATGCTCAATGATGCGTTTCTGCAAAAGACGATTTTTCAATATATCGGGAAATACGTCGAACAAATTTCGCAAAGAGCGGTGTGTAAGAGTTTTCACGCGCTCGAACAGCGCTTGTGCGGCTGGCTTTTGATGCTTCAAGACCGCAAAAAAAGCAATAAGCTGCCGCTCACGCACGAGCAAATCGCGCGCCTGCTCGGCGTTCATCGCCCGAGCGTGACGCTTGCCGCGCAGAATCTGCGAAAGCGCAAAGTCGTGGATTATTTGCGCGGGAATATCATTATCGTTGACCGCCGGGAACTGGCGCGCCTTGCCTGCGGCTGCTGCGAAACGATTAACGAAGATACGCTTTTACGTTAAATTTTGGATTTCAATCGCTGATTCCTGTAACTTTTAGCTCGCGGCGGGTGTCTTTATTTATACCTGCTCAGCCTTCAGGAGTTATGAGCGGGTAGAAGCAAACGCGGACAGATTTTAAGATTCTGCCCGCGTTTTATTATGCTTCGGTTTATTATTTTCGCTACTTAACAATTTCCCGGTTGCGAAGTCTGATAAGCTCTTCGACGCTGGCGTTTGTATAGCCTTGCGCTTTTGCACGCCGGATAAAATCACGGTCGATATCGTGATTTTTTAGCCGGATGGCGGCTTCGGGCGCGACGTCCGGGTAGCCTTCCGCTTTTAAATCGTTGATAAACGCGAGCGTAATTTCGTGATTCTGAAGCCGGATTAGCTCTTCGATTGAAAGGTTTTCGAAACCGGCGGATTTCATCTCATTGACGAATTCCGGCGTGATGTCGTGATTGCGCATCCTGATAATGGTTTCGAGCGGCTGACCCGTAAAGCCCATCGCTTTGACCTGCCGGATATATTCCGCCGTGATGTCGTGCGTCCGCGCCCGCATCACTTCGTCGAACGTCAAACGGTCGTAACCGTTGGTTTTCAGCTCCTCGATAAAGCCGACGGTCAAATTATTGAGCGCCGCGCGAGTCAAATCATCGCCGCTTAGATTATCGTAACCGCGGCTGCGCAGCGCCGAAATAAATTTATCGCTCGGCGCGAGCGTCCAAAATCCGGCGCCTTTCCCGCTGCTGAAAAAGCCTTCGCACGAAAACGTCCCGGCTTCGCGAACAATCGTAAAATTGACGTTCGTTTTGGGCGAAGAAACGGCGTCGGGCGTTAATCCCTGCAATTCGCCGAGCGCGAGATTGTCGCTATTCATGCTGAACCCTCCGCCTGCGCTGCGGCGCTGGAAATTAAAGTATATTTCGCCCGGTTTAGCGCGGTCGAATTCGGCGGTCCATTCGCCTTTGATTTCTTTTTGCGAGGTTTGCGCGCTGACGCTTTGCCCGTAATTGCCGATTTTCGCGATGCCGATAACGGCGGCAAGAATTCCGAGAAACAATATAATCGCCGCGCGTCGGCGTCGCGCGCCGAGAATCTGCGCCGGGTTTGTTTGAAATTTATTCATAAAATTGTCTCCTGATGGTTTATTGAGGAAACACCGCCGCGCGCCGTTTTGTGACAGTAATTATTTCAGAAATATTGCCGCCGTTTTTTATGTCGTCAGCCGCCTGAAAAACCGGAAATTCGCGCCCGTCTTTGAAGCGCTCGGAATTTTTATCTAAACGCCGTTTTTGAGAACGCTGCGGCAGACATCCCGCGTCAGCGCGTCGGCTTTGTTTTCTTCGGGCTTACAATAAAAAAGCCGCACCTTCGGATTCTCCCGGTAGAGACTTTGACAACGGTTGCGAAACGGAATCAGATGCGCGGCGTGCGCGTTCCATTTGCCGCGCGCCTGGTAGAGCACGAGACGCGAATCAACATACAGATTTACTTTTTCGCCCGGCAGGTGACGGTCGATATAGAGCAGCGCGTTTTCCAGAGCCGTGTATTCCGCGACGCTGTTTGACGCCCGCGCGGCTGAAATCAAGCCTTTATCCGCATAAACCTGCCTTTCACCGTCAAACACGACAAACGCCCACGCCGCCGCGCCGCGTCCGCCCGGTGAAGCTAAGCCATCGGAATAAACTCTGATATTGCTCATAAAACCTGAATATTTAGATGATTTTATAAGCGCTTCGTTGCGCATTTTTTACGATTCTGATGAGGGTATTTCGGTACGGCACTGCTTCAGATATTCCCACATTACTGCCGCAATGCCGGTCAATGTACGGTCTTCGCGCCGGACGAGATAAAAATTACGATATTTTTGGAATCGCGCATCGGCTGCACAAATCAGCCGCCCGGCTTTTTGTTCCAGTTCAATCGACCACGACGAGAGGACCGCAACGCCCAATCCGGCGGCGACTGACTGCTTAATAGTTTCGTTGTTGGGTATTTCAAGGATTCTGCCGAACGCGGGCAATAAATCGCCCAAAACCGTTCGCGCCGCTTCGCGCGTGCTTGACCCGGATTCTCTTATGAATAGAGTCTGAGAGCATAAATCTTCGGGCTGCAAATTTTCGATTTCGGCAATCGGATTGTCGGGTGCCGTGACGAGTGACATTATGTCGCATCCGATTTTCAGTTTATGCAGATTTTCGCCTTCCCGCGTTTCGCCGATTATGCCGAGCGGCGCACGGTATTCTTGAAGCCATTGCAGCACTTTCGCCGTACCGCCGACCATTAAATTCGTTTTCGCTTCCGGGTACTGTCCCTGAAACTGCCGCAGTAGTCGAGGAACGAGATAAGTGCCGGGCGTGCTCGAAGCAGCAAGCGAAACTTCACCGCGTATTCTGCCGCGACTTGCTTCGACGACGTCGGGCAGCTCTTCGTACAGGGCGAAGAGGCGGTCGATTTGTTCAAGCACGTCGCGACCGACGCTCGTCAGCGTCATCCCGCGCGGCGTCCGTTCAAAAAGCGTTTCCCCGAACCGCCGCTCGACCGCTTTCAAATGCGCCGATACCGCCGGCTGGCTGATGAAAAGCTCGCTCGCGGCGCGTGTTACGCTACCTAAACGGGCGACCAGACGAAAAACGTGAAACGGGTAGAGACTATAACTTTCATTCATAAGTAAATTCTTATACTGAGGCTAAGAAAAATAGTATTTGAATTATATCTTAATATTTCATAATTTGTATCTGGCGTTTGGGAATGGCAAAAAACCGACAATTATCCCCTATGCATTAAGGATTGAAAAGAACGGTTATTACCGGTTTTTTTCTTTTTGAGGCGGATTCCGGGCGAGTAAATGTTATTTGCTCGAAATAGGCGGCAGTTCATTATTTTTCTAAACATTTTAAATTCTTACGCCTTTTTCCATCGACTGGCATGTGAGGCGTGAGCAGAGCGGAAAGTCCTTCTTTCTCTTCGGGGGTTGAGGAGGGAGGGCTTTCGCTCGAAAAGTTAAGTCCGGCGGTTTTTTAACTTCTTATGATGAGCTTCTTCGCGTCTGCCGGAGCGGTTTCTGCGCCGGCTGAACTGCAAAGTTTTTTCAAACAGTATAAAACGACACAAAAAGACAAATAAGGCGTTTATCTTGATTTCGATAAACGCCTTATTTGTCTTTCCGATGTTTGCTGGCTTTTAAGAAAAGCCGCATTTATAAGATATTGGCTCCGCAGGTAAGACTCGAACTTACAACCCTTCGGTTAACAGCCGAATGCTCTGCCATTGAGCTACTGCGGAATAATCGCCCGGTGGGACGAATTTTTAGGTTAAGGATTTTGCCGTTTCTTGTCAAGCGGACTTGCGAATTTGTTATTTAGATTTGAGAATAAAAACATAAAATTTTTGGAGAAACGTTTTGACAACCAACCACGAACTTATTTTAATTCTCGATTTCGGCTCTCAATATACGCAGCTCATCGCGCGACGCGTGCGCGAGCAGGGCGTTTATTGCGAGATTGTGCCGTTTCATTACGCTTTAGAAAAAATTCTTGAGCGCGCGCCGCGCGGCGTCATCCTGTCGGGCGGACCGAATTCGGTTTATGAAGAGGACGCGCCGCAAGTAACCGCCGACTTTTACGAGAAAATTAATGCGCCTATCTTGGGCATTTGTTACGGAATGCAGCTGCTTGCGAAAGATTTACAGGGAAAAGTTTCGCCGTCGGACAAGCGCGAATACGGGCACGCGTCGGTGAAAATTTTGAGCGGCAAGACCGAGCTTTTTGCCGACTTTCCGTTTGAAATGGATGCGTGGATGAGCCACGGCGACAACGTCACGGAATTGCCGGAAGGCTTTTGCCAGACCGCGACGAGCGGCGACGTTGTGACCGCGATTGAAAACAGCGAGCGACGAATTTACGCCGTGCAGTTTCATCCGGAAGTTTCGCACACGCCTTTGGGAAAGGAAGTTTTGCGAAACTTTCTTTTTAATATTTGCCGGTGCAGAGGCGATTGGACGAGCGCACAGTTTATCGCCGAAGAAATCGAAAAAATTCGCGCTCTCGTCGGCGGAACGGATAATGTCGTATGCGGTCTTTCGGGCGGCGTCGATTCGACCGTCGCCGCCGTTCTCGTTCATGAAGCAATCGGCGAGCGGCAAATCTGCATTTTTGTCAATAACGGACTCCTGCGCGCCGACGAATTTGAAACCACGCTCAAGCTTTACAAGGAAAAACTCCATTTAAACGTCGTCGGCGTTGACGCTTCGGAAGAGTTTTACGAAGTTCTCAAAGATGTTGTTGACCCCGAACTCAAACGCAAGGCAATCGGCGCAAAATTTATCGACATTTTCGACGCGGAAGCCCACAAAATCGGCGGTGCAGACTGGCTCGTGCAGGGGACTTTGTACCCGGACGTGATCGAATCCGTGTCGCTGCGCGGCGCGTCCGTCACCATCAAATCGCATCACAACGTCGGCGGTCTGCCCGAAAAGATGAAGCTGAAACTGATTGAGCCGCTGCGCGAGCTTTTCAAAGACGAGGTGCGCGCCATCGGCAAGGATTTGGGCGTGCCGGCAGAGATTTTAGAACGTCACCCTTTTCCCGGTCCCGGCTTGGGCGTCCGAATCTTAGGCGACATAACGCCCGAAAAAGTCGAACTGCTGCAAAAAGCGGACAAGATTTTTATCGAGGAGCTGCACAATTTCAAACTTTACTCGGAAGTCTGGCAAGCCTTCGCCGTCCTTCTGCCCGTTCAATCGGTCGGGGTGATGGGCGATTTCCGCACCTATGAACGCACGGTCGTGCTGCGCGCCGTGACCTCGACCGACGGAATGACGGCTGACTGGGCGCGTCTGCCGCACGAGTTTCTGCAAAAAGCTTCATCGCGCATCACGTCGGAAATTCGCGGTATCAACCGCGTCGTGTACGACATTTCATCAAAACCGCCCTCGACGATTGAATGGGAATAATTTTTAATTCTCTCATTACGAACGCTCCTTTATATTAAATTTTAGTTTCATTTAAGGCGCATTTCATTTTATAATCATTGAGTAATCGTTTTACTACTAAAAGCGGTTTTCGCGCATTTTGTGTAAAAACCAAACATTGACAAGGGAATATGAACAAGGAAGGAATTATCAATTCCGTGCGGGTTTCGACCGGAATTGAAGGGTTAGATTACATTCTCAAAGGCGGTCTTCCCCAGAATCGGCTCTATTTGGTTGAGGGAAATCCCGGCACGGGAAAAACGACAATGGGTTTGCGGTTTCTTCTGGAAGGAGAACGCAAGGGTGAAAAAGGTCTCTACGTTACATTGTCCGAAAGCAAGGAAGAATTAATTGCGGTCGGACAGTCTCATGGCTGGAATCTCGAATCACTAATAATCCAGGACTTAACGGTTTCGGGCGAAAGCCTGACCGACGATTCGCGCTACACGATTTTCCATCCGTCCGAAGTTGAGCTGGACGAAACGACGCGCGCCGTGCTCGATGAAGTCGAACGGAGCAAGCCGAAACGCGTCGTCTTCGATTCGCTTTCCGAGATGCGGATGCTGGCGGATAATCCATTGCGCTTTCGGCGGCAGATTCTCGCGCTCAAGCAGTATTTTATGGGCAAGGAATGCACCGTCATGTTATTGGACGACCGCGCCGGCGATGCTTCGGACCGCGAGCTCGAATCAATCGCGCACGGCGTTATCAGTCTGGAATACGTGCCGACCGAATACGGAAAACAGCGGCATCAACTGCGCGTCGTCAAAATGCGCGGCGTGAAATTTCAATCCGGCTTGCACGATTTCAATATCGAAACCGGCGGCATCGTCGTTTTTCCGCGTCTGACGGGCGAGGACGGCAGCGAATCTTTTGAGCCCGGCGTTCTCAGGAGCGAATCCTTCGAACTCGAAGAATTGCTCGGCGGGCTCGATTACGGCACGAGCACGATACTGCTCGGACCGGCGGGCATCGGCAAATCGACAATCGCGATGATGTATGCCTGTACTGCCGCCAAAAACGGCGAACGAGCGGCGGTTTATATGTTTGACGAAGGCGTCGAAACCTTGTACAAACGCACGTCGGCGGTCGGTTTGGACGTTAAAGGCTGTGTCGAAAGCGGGATGATCACCGTCCGGCAAATCAAGCTCGCCGAACTGACGCCGGGCGAGCTGGCTTATCTGGTCAGCGAGGAAGTCGAGAAGAATAACACGCGCGTCGTCATCATCGACAGCGTCAACGGTTATCTGATGGCGACGCCGCAGGAACGTTTTCTGATGATGCAGTTTCACGAGCTGCTCGCGTATCTCAACCGGCGCGGCATCGTCAGTTTCATGATTGTCGGGCAATACGGTCTGGTCGGCAATATGAAATCGCCGATTGACATCAGCTATATGGCTGATACGGTCGTGCTGCTGCGCTATTTCGAAGCCGGCGGCGAGGTGCGGCAGGCGATTTCCGTGATGAAGAAGCGCACCGGCAGACACGAACGCACGATTCGCGAATTTCGCATCGATAAAGGCGGAATTAAACTCGGCGACCCGCTGACCGATTTTCGCGGCGTGTTGACCGGAGTTCCGGTTTATCAGGGTAAAACCGAAGGGTTAATGGAACAAGGTGGGGACAAAGGAAAAGCAGAATAACGAAGGCGCGGAAAACCGGGTTCTGGTTTTTATGCCGACGGGGCGCGATGCCGCTCTGGTTTGCTTAACGCTCGAAAGCGCGGGCATTTCGGCTGAAACCTGCCCGGACGCGAAAACGCTCGAAAGTGAAATCGCGGCGGGCGCAGGCGCGATTCTGCTTGCCGAAGAAGGCGTGCAGAACGGTACGCTCGAACATCTTATCGAAAGCTTTAACCGGCAGCCGGTCTGGTCTGACTTGCCCGTAGTGCTGTTCGCGGGCAGTCTGCACAACAGCGAAAAGCTGCTTTCGACGATCGGCGCGCGGCTCAACGCGACGATTGTCGAGCGCCCGATTCGCGTCGCGATTCTTATCAGCGCGGTGCGCGGCGCGCTGCGGGCGCGGCAGAAGCAGTATCAAACACGCGATTTGCTTTACCAGCTCGAAGAATCAGACCGCCAGAAGGATTTATTCTTAGCGACGCTCTCGCACGAGCTGCGGACGCCGCTCAATTCGATTTTAGGCTGGATTCAACTCCTGCGCGACGGCAAACCCGGCACGGTTAACGCGCGGCACGGTTTGGAAGTCATCGAGCGCAATGCCAAAGCGCAGTCCGAGCTTATTTCCGATATTCTGTTCGTTTCGCGCATCATCACGGGCAAATTGTCGCTCAACCCGAAACCGATTGATTTAATCCCCGTCGTCAAAGAAGCGGTCGAAGTCGTGCAGCCGTCAATCGAATCGAAAAACATTCGCCTGACGGTGTCTTTTGACCCGTGCATTAAACAAATCAAAGGCGACCGCGACCGTCTCAAACAGGTTTTCTGGAATATTCTTTCAAACGCCGCGAAGTTTACGCCGCAGGACGGTCGAATTGACGTTTACGGAGTCGTCAACGACGCGCACGAGGTCGAGATTGAATTCCGTGATTCGGGCGTCGGCATCGAGCCGGAATTTCTGCCGCATATTTTCGAGCGTTTCAGTCAGGCGGACAGCACATACACGCGAAAAGTCGGCGGTTTGGGTTTAGGTTTGGCAATCGTCCGCCACCTGGTCGAACTTCACGGCGGAAGTGTCTCGGTAACGAGCGAGGGCGCCAATCGCGGCACGTCTTTTACCGTTAAACTGCCGGTTTGGTCGGACGAACGAGCCGCTGTAAACGCGAACGGAAACTCCAAAAGCGCCGCGCAAGCTCCGAAAAACAACGAGCCGCCGCCGGGAATTCGGCTCTTGCTGGTCGAAGATAACGAAGATTCGCGCGAAATGCTCACCGTTTTATTCGCGCAGTTCGATTTACAAATCACGGCGGTCGCTTCCGCCTCGGAAGCCTTAAAAGCAATGGAAGAAAACCGCTTCGACGTGCTCATCAGCGACATCGGAATGCCGGACGAAGACGGCTACGCGCTGATTCGCAAAGTCCGCCAATTAGCGCCGGAAAAAGGCGGACGCATTCCCGCCATCGCTTTGACCGGTTACGCGAGCCTGCAGGACCGCGACCGCGCCCTTACCGCCGGTTATCAGGAACATCTCTCGAAACCGGTTGACGTCGATGAATTATTGACGCTCGTTAAAAATGTGTTGAATAAAAAAGATTTCTCGAAAGCTTATAATTGATCGAAACAAAACGCGCGGGAAATAATTTGTTGCAGCGACGGCTGATTTAGTCGTTTTACCGGGGCGCTGTTAACGAGACGGTCATTACATTGCCGGCGGACATCAATTTCCGGGGAATCGCGCTTTATCTAAAGGATAATTAAAAGATTAATCAAAAATCGCAAAGTCTTTAACGGCAATTTTATTTTTAGAAAAACTCGTCGAGCAATTGAAAGAAGCGGATTTTTTCGTAATCGGGTTCGATGCCGTAAAGCTCGCAGACGCGCTTTTGATATTCTTTGCCGAAATTATCGCCGACGCTTCTGACAAGCAGCGCGAGGTCTTGAAAAGGGTCGGCGATGCCGGCTTCCGCCCAATCGACAAAGCCGCTTAAACGATTGCCGTCGAGAATAACGTTCGGCACACAGTAATCGCCGTGCGTGAAAACGGAATCAAGATTCGGCGGAACGCTCGCAATCATTTCCCGGAAAACTTCGACGGCGCTTCTGCCAAGCCGTTCGTCGTCAAAATCGTCTTCCGCCACCTGATTTTTTAACATTCTTTCGCGTGCCGCCTCGATTTTGTCGGCGAGCGGCGCACGGAACGGACAGTTTTCGACCGGAAGCGCGTGAATCATCTTCAAACCTTCGACAAGCTGTTCGACGACGCGCGGACTACCTGTTTTCAAAGAATCGTCAATCGCCGGAACGCCGCGAACTTCCGAAAGCAGAAGATAGCTGTTCGTATCGTCTTCGGTAAAAAGCAGTGCTTCGGGAACGGGAAGCCGGTTTTTCAGCCAATCGAGACGCTCTTTTTCCTGCAATAAAGAAAATTTTGAGGCGCGCGGGTCGATTTTCAGGTAAAGCGACGGTTTATTTTTTGCCGTCAAATGAAAAACCTTCGTTTCCGTCTGCCCGATAAGATTTTGCTCCCACGCGTAACTTTTCACGGCGCGCGCAAGACTTTCGGGAAGTCGCTTTTGAATTTCGCCGCGCGTCATAGTTTTTGAAACATCTGCACGTACCAGCTTTGAAAATCGTGCTGTTCGTAGAATCGGAGAATGCTGTGAATATCTTTGGTCGCCGAATAAAGCAGCGCGTACGCCGCATCGCCGCACCTTGCGCGCGTCAATAATTCATCGACCAGTCTGCCGCCGACGCCTTGTTTTCTATATTCGAGCGCAACGTAAAGATTTTCGATTTCGAGGTATTTTGCGCCTTTGGGGACGACGGCTGAACCTTCGCTCGTGCGAAGGTTTCCGCTGATAAAGCCGATTATCTCGCCGTCGATTCCGGCGACCGGAAGATACTGATATTTTGCGATTTCTCCGGCTGTTTCCGGCATGAAGCCGTAGATGATTTCTTCGTCAGACAGTTGCTTCTGAAGTTGAGCGATTTGCGGAATATCGTTTTTAACGGCGGCGCGAATAATCATAAAATTTTAACGTCAAACCGATTCGCGCAACTCGCGGAAAAGCGCGGCTAAATCGTTCGCCTGGTAATGGGCGTTCAATCCGCTCGGATTCGGCAGCAGCCAGACGTTTGCGCCGCCGATTTTTTCGTCCTGACGCCCGAGCTTCGCTTTCGGCTGCCGAAACGCCGCGCGAAACGCGGTGATGCCCAAAACCGCCAAAGTTTGCGGGTTGTATTTTTCGAGTTTTTTGATGAGCGCCTTGCCGCCTTCGATAAATTCTTCCGCGCTTAATTCATCGGCGCGCGCCGTTGTGCGTTTAACGAAAGAAGTGATGCCGTAGCCGCGTTCCAGTAGTTCGTGCTCCTCGGACGGATGAAGCTGGCGGTCGGTAAAACCCGCTAAGTGTAAGACTTTCCAGAACCGATTGCCGGGTTTGGCAAAGTGAAAGCCGGTCGCGCCCGACCAGATTCCGGGATTGATGCCGCAGAACAAAATTTTCAGATTGTAGTCAATCAAATCTTCGGTCGTCCGATTCACCGCATCGCGCAAATCTTCTTTTGAGGGTTTGAAGTTTTTCATCAGTTTAATAATACAAAATTGACGCGCAAAGATGCTAAAATCTATTTTTTTACTCGAAAAATTATGAAATTCGGTCTCATTGCCGGAAACGGAAAATTTCCTTTTCTCGTCCTCGAAGGCGCGCGGCGCGCGGGCGCACGGCTTTCGGTCGTCGCGATTCGTGAAGAAACCGACAGACGCATCGAAGAGGTCGCCGAAAAGGTCGTCTGGGTCGGCATCGGTCAACTCGGAAAGATGATTTCGTTCTTCAAAAAAGAAGGCGTCGAAAAGGCGATAATGGCTGGGCAGGTGAAACACGTCCAGATTTTTTCGGGCGCGCTGCCGGATTTGCGGATGATAAAAATGCTCTGGAATCTGCCGCAGCGAAACACGGATGCGCTCATCGGCGGTATCGCCGGGGAGATGGCGAAAGAAGGCATCGAGCTGATTGATTCGACCTATTTTATCCAGGACCAGCTCGCCGAGGAAGGCGTTTTAACGCGCCGTAAACCCGACGACACGGAAAAGGGAAATATCGAATACGGCTTGCGCATCGCGAACGAACTCGCGCGGCTCGATTTGGGACAAACAATCGTCGTCCGCGCGCGCGCCTGCGTCGCGATTGAGGCGATGGAAGGCACGGACGCCGTCATCAGGCGCGCCGGAGAATTGGCGAAAGGAAAGCTAACGGTCGTCAAAGTCGCCAAACCGGAGCAGGACATGCGTTTCGATGTGCCGGTCGTCGGCGTGCCGACCATCGGGACGATGATTGAAGCGGGCGCAACCTGCCTGTGCCTGACGCCGAATAAAACCCTGATGTTTGAAAAGCAGGAAATGCTGCGCCTCGCCGACGAACATAAAATCTGCATCGTCGCCGCAAATCAAGAACAAAACTGATTTGAATTAAAAGGGAAGTCGCAGGCGATTTTTCGACATCCAGGTCAATAATCGATTAGGATTTTTAATAACGAATTTTGAAACCTGACCTCACTTGCGGGCGTAGTAACGCATTTGGTTTCAAAGAACATTTACGGAGAAAAAATGCGAAAAAATTTATTAGGTTTATTATTAGTTTTTACATTCCTTTTGCCGACCGTTTCATTTGCTCAAACAGCGGTCAAAATCGACGAGAAGGAACGCAAAATGGCGGAAGCGATTACCGCCGCACAACTCAAGGATTATCTCTATTACGTCGCGTCGGACGAAATGGCGGGACGCGACACGCCGTCGCAGGGATTGGATTTAACGGCGAAATTTATCGGTACGCTGCTTTCGCGCTGGGGATTCAGACCGGCAGGCGACAACGGCACTTTCTTTCAGAAAATAGATTTGCACCGCGACATTCTGAGCGTGGCAAGCACGACCGCGACGCTCGGCGGGCAAAATCTCGTTTACGGCACGGACTTTTTCGCCAACCCGACGGCAGCCAGTCTTTCGAGCGTCCCGATGGTCTTCGTCGGCGAAGGCTGGATGATTAAATCGAAAGGCATCGACCCGTACAAAGACCTCGACGTGCGCGGCAAAATCGTCGTTACTTACAGCAGCAATTTCCCGCGCGGAGTTAATGCGCAGGAAATTTTTTCGAGCGGAAAACGCGGCGAGGCATGGGCTGACCCGGTGACTTATGCCAGACAAAACGGCGCTGTCGCCGTGATTGGGATTGCGACGCCGGACATCGAGCAAAACTGGCAGAGGATTCGCACGTCGCGCGAGCGCAGCAACTACTCGGTCGATAAATTGCAGGAAGAAGGAAGCCGTCCGTTTCCGACGATTTTCATTTCATCCAAAGCGGCGGAAAACCTTTTTAAAGGTGAATCCAGTGAATTCGCTAAGATTGCCGAAGCCTACAAATCATCGGCTGCCTTGCCGTCATTTAATTTCAGCGCGGACAAAACGGCTTCCTTTTCGGTCGTCACGACGCCGGAAAAAGCGACGACGCAGAATATTGTCGCCGTCTGGGAAGGCGCAGACACGTCGCTGAAAAACGAATACGTCGCCATCGGCGCGCATTACGACCACGTCGGGACGAACCCGAACGCGCGCGGCGACGATAAAATCTGGAACGGCGCGGACGACGACGGTTCGGGCACAGTCGCCGTCCTCTCAATCGCCGAAGCGCTCGCGAAAGCGCCGAAACGCCCGAAACGCTCGACGCTTTTCGTCTGGCACTGCGGCGAGGAAAAAGGTTTGTGGGGCAGCGAATATTTCAACAAATTCCCGACCGTTGACGTCAAACAGGTCGTCACGCAGCTCAATATCGATATGATCGGGCGCAGTCTCGACCCGAACAACATCATCAAATGCGGTCAGGGCAAACCCTGCAACGAAGAATTGTCGGGTCCGAACGGCGTTTACGTTATCGGTTCGGAAATGATGAGCTCGACCTTAGGCGCGATTACGAAGGGCACGAACGATGCGTATCTAAAGCTCGGTTACGATTACAAATACGACGACCCGAAGGATAAAAACCGTTTCTTTTTCCGCTCCGACCATTTCAACTACGCGCAGAACGGCATTCCGATTGTTTTCTGGTTCGACGGCGTGCACGAAGACTATCACCAGCCGGGCGACGAGCCGCAGAAAATCGATTACGCAAAGATGGAAAAAATCACGCGGACGATTTACTTAACTTTATTGGAAGTTTCCGATTTGAAGGAACGCCCGAAAATCGACAAACAGCTTCCGCCCGAATTAACGCGCAAATAAAAGCGTTTAAAAAAATAAAAAAGCGGTGGGTTTTCTGAGAAACCCGCCGCTTTTTCCATCTACTTTAACTTTTTAATTAGAAAACAAGACCTTTGAGTGTCAGAGTCCTTAAATGCCTAAAATCTTTTATTCAATCAGAAGTCTTCGATAAACTTCCGAACGCGTCAGCCCGAACTCTTTAGCGATTTTTTTCAGCGCCGCTTTGCGCTCGATTCCTTCGCTTTCAAGCTCGGTCAAACGAGATTTCAGCGTTCCCGCCTTGTTCACATCTAACCGTATCGATTCACTCGACTTACGGTCGAGAATTAAGACGATTTCGCCTTTCATGGAGTTGCCTGCGACCCGCGAAAAAATTTCAGATAAATTGCCGGTGATAATTTCTTCGTGAAGTTTGGTCAGCTCGCGCGCGATTGCCGCTCGGCGGTCGCCTAAAATTTCGAGCGCGTCCGCGAGAGACTTTTCAATCCGGTGCGGCGTTTCGTAAAAAACGAGGGTTGCGGGAATTTCTTTAACTTCCTCAAAACGCCGTCTTCTTTCGCTCTTTTTCGACGGTAGAAATCCGCCGAAAAAGAGCGAATCGGTCGGCAAGCCCGACACAATCAGCGCATTGACAAACGCGACCGCACCCGGAATCGGCACAATCCGCGCGCCAATTTCGCGCGCTTTTTCGACGATTCTGTAGCTCGGGTCGCAAATCGCGGGCGTTCCCGCATCGGAGACGACGGCGATTGATTTTCCCTGTTTCAGGAGTTCGGCTAATTCGGGCGCGCGCGTCGTTTCGTTGTGCTCGTGATAGCTGATAAGGCGGTTTTTTATCGAATAATGATTCAGAAGTTTCTGCGTGTGACGCGTGTCTTCGCAGGCAATCACGTCAACCGTCCGTAAAACTTCCAGTGCGCGGAAAGTGATGTCCTGCAGATTTCCGATCGGTGTCGCGACCAAGTAGAGTGTTCCCGTCATTCGTCAATTGTAAATCGTTAGGCGCGCAAAATAAAAAAAGCCCGGGAATTTACTCTCAGGCTTTTTTCTCCGACGCGGCTTATAGTTGGTTTCGGAAGGGCTGGATTTTAAGCCGCGCCAAACTTTTTATAAAAGTTACCACGGCAGCGGGAACGGAACCCGGTTTCGCCAATCGCCGTTGGTGTTGCGATTATTGCGGTTGTTACGGTTGTTATTATTGTAGCCGTAAGCATTGGCAAGAACGTCCAAATCCTGTTGGATTCTGTTCCAATCGCCTTGCAGATTGGAGTTCAGCCGCGAGCGATAGAGCGCGGTGTCAAGCTGCGAGCCGAGCTGAATAACGCGGCGCGCTTCGTCCTGGCTGTCGCGATAATCGCCGCGACCGTCGTATTCCTTGTCCAATCTTTCGGTCGCACGGCGGAAGTCGTCGGCTAAATCGTTCAGGCGGTCTTCGCGGTTGCGGCTGTCGTAACGACTGCGGTCAAGCTCGCGGTCGAGACGGCGCGAAAATTCTTTACTGCGATTTTTCAGGTTTTTGATGGTCGATTCAAGATTGCGATTATATCTGCCGTTGCGGTTGTAATCGTCATTGTCGCGGTCGCGGTCGCGCCACTGCGCCGAAGCGATGGTCGGTAAAGCAAAAACCAAAAGCGAAAAAGCAAAAACTGCAATTAAATTCTTAAGACGGTTCATATTTATCTCTCCTAATAAAAAACTTTTTGATAACGCTTTCTGCTCATCGCCTTATCGGCGTTATCTCTGCCAGGCTGAAAAGCAAAGCGTGTGCCATTAGCTTTAGAAAACTTTACAAATCTTTTAAGTTGTTGACAGACAAAAACTTAATAATCTTTGAGAATGAGCCGAATATTTTTTGCGGGCGATTTTGGTATCTTCAATGTTCCAAATGGTTAACGGCAATGTCGGAGAAGGTTGAAAAAGAAATCATTCACAAATTCCGTGAATTTAAATAATAAAAAGCCGCGAAAAAATCGCGGCTTTTCGTTTTGGGTTTTCAGTAGAATTAATTGCCCAGTGCTTTCGCGGCATTAAGGCGTCCGCCGCTTTGGACTTTATCACTCAAATTGTCGAGTTTATCGACTGATTTCAAAAGCCGCTCGCGCAATTTAGCAACCGTCAGATTCGGCTCCGCCGCTAAGACAAGTCCTGCCGCGCCCGAAACATACGGCGTTGCCATCGAAGTTCCCGAGGCTTCGCGATATTGGTCGTTGAGCCACGTCGACAGAATTTCTTTGCCCGGCGCGGCGATGTGAACCGTTTTCACGCCGAAATTCGAAAATGAAGCCAATTGGTCGCTGCGGTCGAGCGCGGCGACGCTGACGACGTTCGGCAAGTCGTAGTTCGACGGGTAATGCGGGCGTTTGTCGTTGCTCGAACCGTCGTTTCCGGCGGCGGCGACAAATAAGATTCCGGCTTCACCGGCGGCGCGAATCGCGTCTTCCAAAGCTTTCGAATACTGCGTCGAACCCCAGCTCGCGCTGATAATGCGGACGTTGACGCCTTTCTGCTTGCGGTCGATGGCGTAATTGATGGCTTCAATCGCGTCTTTGGTAGAACCGAAACCGCCGCGTCCGAGGAATTTCAGCGGCATAATCCGGACGTTCCAGTTAATGCCGGCGATGCCTTCATCGTTGTTGCCTTCGGCGCCGATAATCCCTGCGCAGTGCGTTCCGTGCCCGTTGTCGTCCATCGGGTCGGCGATGTTGTCGGTCGCGTTAAAACCGTGTTCGTCATTAAAAGTTCCGAGCTCGTCGTCCGTGTATTGCGGAATGTTGTCGGGACGGAACCAGATGTTCGTCATCAGGTCGGCGTGCGTGAAATCGACGCCGGTGTCGAGCACGGCGACGACGATTTTATCGCTGCCCTTTGTTTTGTCCCATGCTTTGAGGGCGTCAACGTGCGCGTTTTCCTTGCCGCCGTTTTGTCCCGTGTTGTGCAGCGCCCATTGTTCGTTAAACATCGGGTCGTTCGGCAGAGTGGTGTCGAGCGGCACGTTGTAATCGTCATTCGTCGGCGCGGAAACATTTGCCGGGTCGTCCAATTTAATCTCGAAATTCGGCTCGGCATAAACAACCAAATCGGTCATTGCCGCATATTGGTCGGCGACTTTGCGCGCGTCGGCATTGTCTAAATCGTCAATCGAAACCAGACCCTTGACGGTTTCGATTTCGTCTTCCAGGCGGTCGTTATTTTTTTCGGTGATTTTTTTGATGTCCGCGACGGTGACGCCGGGACGGAATTTAACCAGCACTTCCGGTTCTTTTTCGCTGTCCGAACGCTTCGTCGCAATCGGTTTCGGCGTTGTTTTGATGACTCTTTCGCTCGTCGTGTCAGCCGTTCTCATTGATTGCCAGCGTCTGATTTGTCCCCAGACCGCCGCCATCGTAACCAAAACAACCGCGATGCAAAGATGTATCCAAATATTATTACGATTCATATTTTTAACTCCAAAGACGATTTTGAGTTCCGGACTCCTCGGGCTGTTTGATGACAAAAAGCCGAGCAGAGTTGAAACTCAAAACTAATCACGATTCGATAATGTAATTTGTTCCGTTAAATCCGCGCAGGCGAATCTGATATTTATCGGCGCGATACTCGTAATTCTCGCCGTTCGCGCTCAAATCGATGCGCCAGCCGCTCGAAATCATCTGCGCCGACATTTCGCCGTTTTCCGGCGTGCCGAGAGACATATCAGGAAAATCCGTGTCGGTTACGGAAGCCTGAATTTCGCTTTCCGAAACGCCAAGGCGCTCAGCCAGGTCTCGCTTCGCTCTCTCAACTGCGCTTTCTTTGCTAAAACTCATAAATTAATTCGTGTTTGCAAAAATAATTTTGCTCTTTTGAGAGCGATTAGTCAATAAATATCTACTGCCTGAAAAGTTTTCCACCTGTGGAAAACTTTTCGCGCGCACTATAAGTTAAATATTTTCGATATTTAGCTCAAAACAAAAGATTTAAAAATTTACAAATAAAACTTGCCAATCAAAAAAAACTCCCTTAAAATAAAATTTACTATCAAGGGATTCGACCGAAATCACTTTCGGCGGTAACCGAGAAAAATATATAGAAAAATATCGAAAAATAAATTTATATAACGGGCTGTCAGGACGACAGCCCTTTTAATTTGCGCTTTCCCGTCAAAAGGCGAAAAATCTCGACCAGCGCCGGGACAATATAAACCGCGCATGCCGCTCCCAAAATCAAACCCGTCAAAAAGCGTGAAAGATGCGTATTTTCCCAAATGTCGAAAACGCCGAGCGACCAATCGACCGCAATCGGAATCATCGCTAAAAAGAGCCAAAATCGGGGCAGCGGTTCGATTTCGTCAATTTTTCTTGCAATCGGATAAATCAGAAAGCCGAAAAGCAACCCGAAATAAACGCCGAAGCACCGGGCGCAAACCGCAAACGGATGATTTTCGACGTGAAACGAGCGCCCCGAGATTTGATGACAGATAGGGCTGAAAAATTTATATATCGCGGCTGATAAGCTCTCAAAACCGCTCGCTTTCGCAATCGGCGCCAGCAAAATCGCGAAAACCCATAGAAAAACCACAAATCCGGAAATCGCCCAAACTTTCCAAGCCTGTTGACGAAAGCGTCGGGTAAAATCCTGCGGAATGTAGTTTTCGATTGGCTGGCTCATCGTTCGTATTTTGTTTTATTAGCCGCTGATTAACCAGGGATGCACGCGGATAAGATTTTACGGATTTTATTAAAATCCCCGGCATTTAATCCGCGTCCTTTCGCGTAATCTGCGGCTAAAATTTAAAACCAAATAGAAATTATTTGTTGGATGAATTCAAATTCTTTTCGGTTTCCAGAATATGATGCGTCGTTTGAATTACTGTGTCGGGGTTGAGCGAAATCGAATTGATGCCGCGCTCGACTAAGAATTGCGCAAATTCCGGGTAGTCGGACGGCGCTTGACCGCAGATGCCGATTTTTTTGCCGTTTCTGATGGCGGCTTCAATCGCCAGCGCGACCATTTTTTCGACCGCGCCGTTACGCTCGTCAAAAAGATGCGCGACCATTTCCGAATCACGGTCCAAGCCCAAAGCAAGCTGCGTCAAATCATTCGAGCCGATTGAATAACCGTCAAACACACGCAAAAATTCATCGGCGAAAACGACGTTTGCCGGCAGCTCGCACATCGCGTAGATTTCCAAATCGTTTTCGCCCTGCACAAGCCCGAATTCAGCCATCAGCGCGATGACCTTTTCGCCTTCTTCGACCGTCCGGCAGAACGGAATCATCGCTTTAACATTAGTCAAACCCATATCTTCGCGCACGCGGCAGAGCGCCTGGCATTCCAATTTAAAGCCGGCTTTGTAACGGTCGTCGTAGTAGCGTGAAGCGCCGCGAAAGCCGAGCATCGGGTTTTCTTCCAGCGGCTCGAATTCGCCGCCGCCCATGAGCCGCGCGTATTCGTTCGATTTGAAATCCGACATTCTGACAATGACCGGTTTCGGGTAAAACGCCGCCGCGATTCGCCCGACGCCTTCCGCCAGGCTGCGCACGAAAAATTCCTTCGGGTCTTCTTCCATGATTCGACCGGAAATTTCTTCGACGACTTTTCTATCGCGCAAATTCGGGTAGTTGACGAGCGCCATCGGGTGAATGCCGATGTGATTGTTGATGATGAATTCGAGGCGCGCCAGACCGACGCCGTCGTTCGGCAGGCGCGAAACGGCAAACGCGTGGTCGGGGTCGCCGACGTTCATCATGACCTGCGTGCGCGGGCGTTCGGAATCGGTAATTTCGTGGCGGTCGACCGTAAAATCAATTTTGCCGTAATAGACGTTGCCGCGGTCACCTTCGGCGCAGGACACCGTCACGTCCGCGCCGGAACGCAAAAGTTCGGTTCCGTTGCCCGTGCCGACAATGCACGGAATTCCTAATTCGCGGCTGATAATCGCGCTGTGACAGGTTCTGCCGCCGCGATTGGTGACAATCGCCGACGCGCGTTTCATAATCGGCTCCCACGCCGGGTCGGTCATCGACGTGACGAGAATTTCGCCTTCCTTAAAGCTCGTTATTTTATTCGTATCGAGAATGACGTGCGCTTTGCCGGAGCCGATTTTTTCGCCGACCGCGACGCCCGAAACGAGCGGCGCGCCGTGATTTTCGCCTATTGAATAAGTCTCGATATAGTTTTCCGACTTTTGCGCGTGAACGGTTTCGGGACGCGCCTGAAGGATGAAAAGCTCGCCCGTGATACCGTCTTTTGCCCATTCAATATCCATCGGCTGCGATTTTCCGGCGCGTTTCGAGTAATGGTCTTCAATCGCGCAAGCCCATTTTGCGAGCTGCAAAACTTCGTAACCCGAAAGACAGAAACGCTTGCGCTGCGTTTCGACGACGTCTCTGACCTGCGTTCCCGTGCCGTCGTCGGCAAAAACCATCTTGACTTCCTTAACGCCGAGTTTGCGCGCGACAATCGGGCGGAAACCGAGTTTCAAAGTGGGTTTGAAAACAATCCATTCGTCCGGCGTCGCCATGCCCTGCACGACCGCCTCGCCCAAACCCCACGCGCCGTTGATGACGACCGCGTCGCGGAAACCCGATTCGGTGTCGAGCGTAAACATCACACCCGAACAAGCCACGTCCGACCTGACCATCGGCTGAATGCCGATTGAGAGCGCGACTTCGAAATGGTCGAAACCTTTTGCCGTGCGGTACGAAATTGCGCGGTCGGTCCAGAGCGATGCGTAGCATTCGTGACAGGCTTCGATTAATTGTGTTTCGCCCTTAACGTTTAAAATCGTGTCCTGCTGACCGGCGAACGACGCGTCCGGCAAATCTTCGGCAGTTGCCGAGGAACGCACCGCGACCTCGAAATTCTTTTTGCCGATGCGCTCGCCCAGTCTGTCATAAGCTTCGAAAATCGCGGCTTCGACGTCCTTCGGAAATGGCGTTTCGAGCATCATCGAACGCGCTTCCGCGCCGACGCGCGCCAGTTCTTCGAGGTTATTGACATCCAAGCCTTTCAGAAGTTTCTGCAATTTTTTCCGCAAACCGCCGGTTTCGAGCAAAATTTCGTAAGCGTGGCTGGTCGTCGAAAAACCATCGACGGCGCGCACGCCCTGCGTCGTCAGTTCGCGGAAAAGCTCGCCTAAGCTGGAACATTTGCCGCCGACGAGCGCGACATCGTCAGCGCCGACTTCACTCAAATCAAGAACAAAAGGTTTTGAAGTTTTCATCTTTTTTATTTAGCCACGAATTACACGAATATCACGAATAAAAACTATTTTTCTTAATTCGTGATATTCGTGCAATTCGTGGCTGAAAATTCTTAAAACCGAATTACCGCGTCCGGTCCGCCTTCGACGTGAACCGTATCGACAAAGCGGATATTTTTCGTGTCGGTCGTCATGACGACGGAATGCGTCCGTTTGCCCGCGCCGAAAAAGCGGACGCCGCGCAGCAATGCGCCGTCGGTCACGCCGGTCGCGGCAAAAATAATCTTTTTGCCGGGCGCCAGATCGTTGGTGTCGTAAATTTTATTGGCGTCCGTGATGCCCATCGATCTGAGGCGCTCCATAACTACTTCGGCGGGCGGAACTTTTGATTTGTCAACGCCTAACTTTTCGGGGTCGAAAACCAGTTTTGCCAGGATTTCACCGTTCAGGCATTTCATCGCCGCCGCGGTGATAACGCCTTCCGGCGCGCCGCCGATGCCCATCAGCGCGTGAATGTTCGTGCCGGCGACGGCTGCCGAAATTCCGGCGGAAAGGTCGCCGTCCGAAATCAGGCGAATGCGCGCGCCGGTCGCGCGAACGTCGGCAATAAGCTGTCTGTGACGCGAGCGGTCAAGACACATCACGGTTAAATCGTCGATATCGCGTCCCAGACGGCGCGCAATGTTTTTCAGGTTGTCTTTAACGGGCGCGTCAATATCAATCGAGCCGCGACAGCTGGGTCCGACGACGATTTTGTCCATATAAATATCCGGCGCGTTCAGTAACCCGCCGCGTTCCGCCGCCGCCAGCACGGCAATCGCGTTGTTGGCGCCCAAAGCGCAAAGGTTCGTGCCTTCGAGCGGGTCGACCGCGATGTCAACTTCTGGAAAACCTTGCCGCGCGTCGTCGGAAAATTCACCGCCGCCGACTTCTTCACCGATATAGAGCATCGGCGCTTCGTCGCGCTCGCCTTCACCGATGACGATACGCCCGCGCATCGGCACGGTGTCCATTACTTCGCGCATCGCTTCGACCGCGACGTGGTCTGAGTGTTTGCGGTCGCCCTGTCCCATTGTCTTGGCGGACTCAATCGCCGCCGCTTCCGTAACGCGCAAAAATTCCAGCGCCAAATCGTGTTCTGCCTTTAATTTCATTTTCAATTTTCCTTCAAAAGTTATTGTTCGATAAATTTAAATAATGAAGGCATTTTATCACTTGTGCGGCGGCATTTGACAAGTACGTCCTGCTGTTTTAGCTTTTTATTTTGACTTGACGAAAAACGGCGAGGAGATTTCAGAAAAATAATGACATATATCGTTACCGAACCCTGTGTTGAATGTAAATATACCGACTGCGCGGCAGTCTGCCCGGTCGAAGCATTTCACGAGCTGCCCGATAAACTTCTTATCAATCCCGACACCTGCATCGATTGCGACGCGTGTCTGCCGGAATGCCCCGTCGAAGCAATTTTTTCCGATATGTCCATCCCGGAAGAATATTTAGGCTGGGTTGAAATCAACACGAAGGCGGAAGATTACCCGATTATCTCGACCAAACAGCCGGCGCTGTTCGCTCCGGGCTGCAAAGGTCAGCCGGAGTAATTCCGATTTTTCAATCAATCGATACAAAGCGGCGGGTTTTCGACCCGTCTTTTTTGTGAGGCAAATAAGTTCTCCATTCTACAGTTTCCGGCTTTGCGCATCTGATTAAAAAGTGACTGCATGAATTGTCGGTTTCATTTATTTCAACCGAATATTTGTGCAAAATATACGCTCTTCTCAGACTGTGCCCTTAACGAGTAGCGCCTGACCTTTATTTTTAGTAAAATATCCGCTAAATGCTTGCTCGTTCAACACCGCTACAATCGTTTCTTTTTGGCGCCCGGTCATTACGGTCGGCAATTGCTGCCGCGCCGCGAAGCGCGCTTATGATTGGTGGTGCGCTCCTCTGTTTCTTATCGCTGCCGGTTTATGCGCAGCAGACTGATTCGAGCACGCCGGTTGTCGTACAGCCCGGTGCGCCGGGACAGCCGACTCGAATACTGCCGCCGACGACGAGGGCGATTCTTCCGCCCCGTTCACCGAAAGACGTTGAATTCATGCAGGGAATGATTATGCACCACGCGCAAGCGGTTGAGATGACGGCGCTCATCGAGTCGCGGACCGAGAACAAGGAGCTTCGCCTTCTCGGCGCACGCATCAGCCAATCACAGTCAGACGAAATGAATTTTATGAAACGATGGCTCGAAGCAAGGAAAGAGCCGGTTTCGATGCCGATGCCGGAAATGTCGATGGATATGCCCGGCATGGATATGTCGAGCCATCATCACCATCTGATGCCCGGAATGCTGAGCCCGGAGCAGATGGAGGCTTTGAAAAAAGCAAAGAGCGCGGAGTTTGACCAGCTGTTTTTGAAAGGAATGATTCAGCATCACACGGGCGCGCTGACAATGGTCAAGGATTTGTTCGACACAGCCGGCGGGGGACAGGATGCCGAGCTGTTTAACTTCGCGACGGATGTCGATAGCGGACAACGCGCCGAGATAAGAATTATGCAAACCATGCTGGGTGAAAAACCGTAAAAAGAAAACTATGAATCGAGTACACAATATTGCTTTCCGTTTATTAACCATTTTCTTTGTTTTGTCTGCGGGGTTTGCAGCCGAGACGCTGGCACAAAATCCGGAACCGGCACCGACGCTGCCGGCGGGAATGACGGGTTCGGATACAAGCGACCCGCGCGCCAAACTGTCGCCGGGATTATACGACGCCGGTGAAACATCGATGGGCATCAAGCATCTCATGCTGCTCAAAAAGCCGGACGCGTTTCAACTCGGTTCCGACGACCCTGATAGTCCGAATGTGCAGAAGACGCTCGGTCTGCTGGGCGTCGGCAACCCGTCAAAGATGCCGAAGCCTCTTCAGCTGGTTATCGCGCAACTCGCTTTTGCCAACTCGGACCTTGCGTTTCAAGGCAATCACCTTTTTCAGGGGAACTTTTACGGCGTCAACATCTATGACATCTCCAATCCGGCGAAGACCAAATTGCTGACTTCGCTGGTTTGTCCGGGCGGGCAGGGCGACGTATCGGTTTACAATAACCTGCTCTTTATGTCGGTCGAGATGCCGAACGGACGACTTGACTGCAGCACGCAGGGTTTTCCGCCCCAGCCGCCCCCCGCCGCCGGTCAGGAGAATAAGCCGGACGTGCAAAAGGAACGTTTCCGCGGAGTAAGGATTTTCGATATTTCCGACATCAGTAATCCGAAGCAGGTGGGCGCGGTGCAAACTTGTCGCGGCTCGCACACGCATACGCTCGTGGTCGATCCGAAGGATAAGAACAACGTCTATATCTACGTTTCGGGAACCTCTTTTGTCCGTCCGGGCGAGGAACTAGCCGGATGCTCGGGTGAGACCCCGGACAAGAATCCGAATACCGCGCTCTTTCGCATCGACGTGATTAAAGTTCCCTTAGCGGCGCCGCAAAATGCTCAGATAGTGTCGAGTCCGCGAGTGTTTATGGATCCGCGAACGGGTGTTATAAACGGTCTCAATAACGGCGGTTCACACGACGGCAGCGGAAAGGTGGCTGACACCAACCAGTGCCACGATATTACCGTCTATTCGGCAATCGGGCTGGCGGCAGGCGCCTGCTCGGGAAATGGAATTCTGCTCGACATCAAAGACCCGGCAAATCCGAAGCGCGTCGATGCGGTAAATGATCCGAACTATTCGTACTGGCACTCGGCTTCGTTTTCAAATGATGGAAAAAAAGTCGTTTTCACCGACGAGTGGGGCGGCGGGTTGGGCGCGCGGTGTCGTGCGAATGATCCGAACAAATGGGGCGCCGATGCAATTTTCCGCGTGACGGATAATAAGCTGAGCTTCGCAAGCTATTATAAGCTGCCGGCGGCGCAGGGCGACAGCGAGAACTGTGTCGCGCACAACGGCTCGCTTATTCCGGTTCCCGGTCGCGACATCGAGGTCCAGGCATGGTATCAGGGCGGCATCTCCATTATGGACTTCACCGACGAAAACCGACCGGTCGAAATTGCCTATTTTGACCGCGGTCCGATTGATCCAAAGATGCTCGTACTCGGCGGACACTGGTCTGCCTACTGGTACAATGGTCAGATTTACGGCTCTGAAATCGCGCGCGGACTGGACGTTTTTGAGCTCACACCGACCGAGTTTCTGACGCAGAACGAAATCGACGCCGCGAAAGCGGTTCGGGTAACTGAATTGAATGTCCAGAGTCAGCAGAAAATTGAGTATCCCAGGCAAATGGTCGTCGCGAAGGCATACGTCGATCAACTGGAGCGCTCGCAGGCTCTGCCGGCTGACCGGATTGCCGCGCTGCGACAGGCGATTCAAAGTGCGGAGAGTTCAAAAATGAATCGAAAGGAACTCGGAAAACTCAAAAGCCTTGCATCCTCCCTGGCGAAGAGCCCCGCATCGACCAGGAGCGAAGCAGACTCTGAACGATTACAAGCCCTGACTGAAATTCTTAAGCGACCAGCGCTTTAATTTTTTCAAGCTCGAACCAAAAGATTCGGCTTTGCACAAAACATTTTTGAATCATTGTGCAAAGCCGAATCTTTTTTAGTCCCGAAACAAAATGACGCGTATTTAATTGCCGTCCGGTGTCGAATGACGCCGGCTGCCGACAGAAAATCGCGTAAAGTCGAAAATTTCTTGAGTTTTCGCAAAAATTCGGTCTAAAATGTAAAAGTCCTGCGATTTCCGAAACAGGATAAACCGCGTTCCGAAAATAAATTTACAAACAATCTTTCGTTGCAGGATGACTTTCATCAGCGGTTAAATTGCGGAGCGCTTGCTGTGCTCCCGTTATAAAAAATTCTCAGTTCAATTTATAAAAATCGGTAAAAACTAAAAAAATAAGGAAATATTGGCGGTTTAAGTGTTTATTGAATCTGAATTTTTCCGAAAAAAACTCGGGATTTAAGCGTCAGAATTATGCTGGACGGATTTGCACAATGTAAAAAAATCAAGCCGCACGAGATAGTCGACAATCGGCTCAAAATTCTCGTTCTCTTCGGGACGCGTCCCGAAGCCGTGAAGCTCGCGCCCGTCATCCACGAGCTAAAGAAGAAATTTTTCCGCACGGTCGTCGTCTCGTCGAGCCAGCACCGGGAGCTCCTAAAACCTTTCCTGAAAATGCTTGAAATCGAAACGGATTTCGACCTTCGCGTGATGAAAAAAAATCAAACGCCGAACGAAGTTTGTTCGCGAATTTTAGCGAAGCTCGATAAAATTCTGGCTGAAGAAAAGCCGGATTTGATTCTTGTGCAGGGCGATACGACAACGACTCTGGCGGGCGCGCTCGCCGGTTTTAATCGCCGCATCCCGGTCGGACACATCGAAGCCGGACTTCGTTCGGGCAATCTTTACAGCCCGTTTCCCGAAGAATTAAACCGCAGGTTGGTTTCGCAGATTGCCAGCCTGCATTTTGCCGCGACCGAGCGCAATCGCCGCAATTTGCTGGCGGAAGACGTGGCGACCGAAAAAGTTTTCGTCACCGGCAATACGGTCGTCGATACGCTTGCGCATATTTTGAAAAACCTGACGCCGGACGCTAAAATTACTGATTTAATCAAGGAAACCGAAGGCTTGAAAAGAATTTTGCTGACCACGCACCGCCGCGAAAGCTTCGGCGCGCAGATGAGCGGCAATCTCAAAGTTTTGCGCGAATTCGTCGAAAAAAGAAAGGACGTCTGCCTGTTTTTCCCGGTACATCCAAACCCGAACGTGCGCGCGGCGACCGACGAAATTCTCGCTCGATGCGAACGCGTCTTTTTGCTTGAACCTCTGGGTTACAAAGATTTTATCGCATTGATGCAGTCGGTCTGGCTGATTGTTTCGGATTCGGGCGGCATTCAGGAAGAAGCGCCTTCGCTCGGAAAACCGCTGTTTGTGCTGCGCGAAAATACCGAGCGACCGGAAGCCATCCGCGCCGGCGTCGCAAAGCTCGTCGGCGGAAATCCGCAGGTCTTAAAGCGGATGCTCGACGAAATTTATTCGGTCGAAACGTGGATAAAATCCGTGAAGCAAATTTCAAATCCTTTCGGCGACGGGCGCGCGGCTGAGCGCATCGTCCGTGTTATCGAAGAAAAATTCGGCGCGCGCTTGAAAGCCGCCGGAAAGCCGGTCGAGCAAAGCGTATTCTAAAATTTTCGGATGACTCAAAACGCTCCAACCAAAAAGCATCTATTGACGGTTCTGGTCGAAGACTATTTCCATGTCGGCGCGTTTGAAAACCTGATTCAGCAGCGAAATTGGGCGAATTTCGAACCGCGTTACGAACAGAATACTCTGAAAACTCTGGATTTGCTCGATGAGTTCGAGACGAAAGCGACGTTTTTCGTGCTCGGCTGGATTGGTGAACAAAACCCGCGCCTGGTGCGCGAAATTGCCGCCCGCGGTCACGAAATCGCTTCGCGCGGCTTTTATCACCGCAGCCTGAAAAATCTGACGAACGAAGAATTTCGCGAAGATTTGCGCCGCACGAACCGCATTTTGGAAGACGCTTCGGGACAGAAAATCATCGGTTACCGCGCCGCCGAGAAATTGAATTACGAGAAAGATTCGTGGATTTTCGACGTTCTCGCCGAAGAAGGCTTCGTTTACGACGCGTCGTTTCTGCCGAACCGCAAATCCGATAAAAACAAGCGTTTCGCGCATCAGATTCACGCCGGCGGCAAAGCAATCTGGGAATTTCCGTATTCGACGCGAAACCTCGGCGTCGGGCTTTTGCCGATTTCGGGCGGCAATTATTTTCGCCAGATTCCTTATACATTGATGCGCCGCGCGGTGCATGAATGGCACGCCACCCGAAACCAGCCGTTTGTCTTTTATTTTCACGTCTGGGAACTCGACCCCGAACAGCCGCGCATCAACGCCGCGAGCGCCTACAACCGCGTTCGCCATTATCGCAAGCTCGACAAAATGGAATGGATTTTAAAGGAAAACATCCAAAAATACGATTTCTGCGACGCGGCGGAGTTTCTCGGGCTTAAAGACGAATTACGAATTACGAATTACGAATTACAAAAACCCGAGCAGGAAACAGAAAACCAGAAACCAAAAACCAAAGACCAAAAACCGACGACAATCGTGATTCCGTGCTACAACGAAGAAGCGTCTTTGCCATACTTGGCGAACACTCTGCGAAGCGTCGAGGCGAATCTGGCGGAAAATGGATTTCAGGCAAATTTTATTTTTGTCGATGACTCGTCGAAAGATGCGACGCTCGAAAAATTAAACGAGCTTTTCGCGGCGAAAGAGAATGTCGAAATCGTCAGGCACGAGACGAATCAGGGCGTCGCCGCCGGGATTATGACCGGACTGCGCGCGGCGAAAACCGAAATCGTCTGCTCGATGGATTGCGATTGCACATACGACCCGCACGAGCTTGTCAAAATGCTTCCGCTGCTGACCGGAAATGTCGATTTGGTGACGGCTTCGCCGTATCATCGCGACGGCGGCGTACGGAACGTGCCGGAATGGCGTCTGTTTTTGTCGAAGGGCGCGTCGTGGCTTTACCGGCGTGCTTTGCGGGCAAAGCTGGCAACTTACACGAGCTGTTTTCGAGTTTATCGCCGCGCGGCTTTCATTGATTTGCCGCTCGACGAAAAGGGTTTCTTAGGCGTCGCGGAAATGCTCGGGCGGCTTGATTTGAAAGGCGGAAAGATTATCGAATACCCGGCTGTTCTGGAAGTTCGCCTCTTCGGATTTTCCAAGATGAAAACGGCGCGCACCGTCTTCGGGCATCTGAAATTACTCTCGCGGCTTTCAAAAATTCGTTTTTTCGGGAAATCCGAAACGATTGAAACTTCATTACCGGCAGAGATTCTTGAAATTTCAAGCGAAGACAATTTAGCCGCGGATAAACGCAGATAACGCGGATTAAAACCAAAATAACTTTGAGAATTCTTTAAAAATCTATTGATTTATCCGTGAAATCTGCGTTTATCCGCGGCTAAATTTCTTAACAATAAAAATATGACACCGACATTAGAAAAAGAAATCATAAAATTACCATCTGACCAGGACATTTCGGGTCGAACTTTCGGCGCGGAAGAAATCCGTGCCGTGACGGAAGTTTTAGAGTCCGGCGTGCTCATCACGACTAAAGGCAAATACGGCAAGCTGCTCGAACAGACGTTCGCCGAAAAACTGGGCGTCAAATATGCTTACGCGTGCAATTCCGGTTCAGCCGCCGTGCACGTCGCCGTGGCGGCGATTAACCCGAATCCGGGCGACGAAATCGTGACGACTTCGATTACCGATATGGGCGCGCTGACGCCGATTATCTTTCAGGGCGCGATTCCCGTTTTCGCCGACGTCGACCCGAAAACTTTGAACGTTACCGCCGCAACCATCGAAAAAGTTTTAAGCGAAAAAACAAAAGCGATTATCGTGACGCACCTTTTCGGAAACCCGTGCGAGATGAAAGCGATTATGGAACTCGCGGACGCGCGCGGCATTCCGGTTATCGAAGACACGGCGCAAAGCTTCCTCGCGATGTGCGACGGCGAATACGCCGGAACGATCGGCAAAATCGGCGCGTTTTCCTTCCAGCAGGGCAAACAGATGACGACCGGCGAAGGCGGCATCGTCGTCACGAACGACGACGCGATTGCCCGAAGAATGTATCTTTTCATCAACAAAGCGTGGGGCTACGGCGACGCGAATCCCGACCATTATTTCGCGTCCTTGAATTACCGCATGACCGAAATGCAGGCGGCAATCGCCTACGAACAATTAAAGAAACTCGATTTTTCGGTTTCGCAAAGACAAAAGATGGCGGCGCTGCTCGACGAAAAGATTGCCGACATCGACGGCATCGAATCTTATAAGCCCGCGACCGGCTCGACAATGACTTACTGGAAATTCTGTCTGCGCGTTGACGATGGCGCAATCGCCGACGGTTCGGTCGGACTCGCAAAAGCCTTAAAAGTTTACGACGTGGCGAGCGCCCCGCGATATGTTGTCAAACCGGCTTACAAATGTCAGATTTTCCGCGAGCAGAACACTTTCGGCGATTCGCATTATCCGTTTAACCTCGCGCGTCCGGAAGCCGTCGATTACAACGACGATAATTTCCAGGGCACCATCAAAGGCTTGCACGACGTGCTCGTTCTGCCGATTAACGAAAAATACACGGAAGAGCACATCGAATTCCTTGCCGATTCGATTCGCGAAGCGGTCGAAGCCGCAAAGATTAAATAAAACAAAGAATTAGCCACGAATAACACGAATAACACAAATAAAAAATAATTCGTGTTATTCGTGTTATTCGTGGCAAAACATCCTTATGAACAAACTCAAATTTGCACTTATCGGAACGGGCGGAATTGCCCAAACTTATGCTCAGGCGTTTCAGACCAGTAATTGCTGCGAGCTGGTCGCCGTCGCCGACTTGCGGGAAGAATCCGCCAAAGCGTTTGCCGAGCCTTTCGGCGCGAAAAGTTTTTCGGATTATAAAAATTTAGCCGAAAATACTGAACTGGATGCCGTGATTATCGCGACGCCGCCCGTCACGCATCCGGAAATCGCGATGTATTTTATGCGCAAAGGTGTTCACGTGCTTTGCGAAAAGCCGCTCTGTCTTTCAGTTGCGGAAGCGCGCGCGATGATTGAAACGGCTGAAGAAACCGGCGTTGTTTTCACAATGGCGACGAAGTTTCGTTATTGCGAGGACGTCGTCAAAGCGAAAGCGATTATCGCTTCGGGCGTGTTGGGCGAAATCGTTCAGTTTGAAAATGCGTTTACGGCGAAAGTCGATATGTCGAAACGCTGGAATTCCGTTCGCGAAATCGCCGGCGGCGGCGTTCTGATTGATAACGGGACGCATTCGGTCGATATTATTCGCTACTTTTTAGGCGCTATCTCGGAAGTTCTCGCGGTCGAAACCTCGGGCACGCAGAACTTAACGGTTGATGAAAACGTCAAGCTGCTTGCGCGCACGGCGGACGGCGTGGTGGCGAGCGTCGATTTAACGTGGGGCATCAATAAAGAGCTGCCGAACTTTATCAGCGTTTACGGCACGAACGGCACGCTGCACATCGGCTGGCGCGAATCGAAATATAAATTAAACTCATCGCCCGATTGGACGGTTTTCGGCACGGGCTACGATAAAGTTCAGGCTTTCCGCGCGAAAATCGAAAACTTCCGCAACGCGATTTTGGGCAAAGAGCAGCTTTTAATCAATCCCGGCGATGCGCTCGCCTCAGTCGAAGTCATCGTTGCGGCATATAAATCTTTGAACCAAAATCTGTGGCAGAAAGTTATTGAAAAGAGCGAATCCGCCGCGAAATGATTTTTCAACGAGCAGACGCAAAGGCGCGAAGCCGTAAAGGAAATACAAATTAACTTTAAATTTTTTGCGCCTTTGCCTCTTCGCGTCCGTGCATTAAAAACAATCTGTAAAATGCCTAAAATTCACCCGACAGCAATTATCGAAGAAAACGTTTCCATCGGCGAAGGCACGAGCGTCTGGGATAATGTCCATATTCGCACGCGGGCGCGCATCGGCGAAGAATGCATCGTCGGCGAAAAGACTTATATCGCGTACGATGTCAGTATCGGCAACCGCGTTAAAATCAACGCGATGGTTTACATCTGCGCCGCCGTTTCAATCGAAGACGGCGTGATGATTTCCGCGAGCGTGACGTTTACGAACGACCGTTTCCCGCGCGCGACGATGCCGGATTTAAAGTCACTGCGCCCGAGTGAGCCTGACGAACACACTTTGCCGACGCTTGTTCGGACGGGCGCGACCATCGGCGCGGGCTGCATCATCGGCAACGACCTCGAAATCGGTCGCTGGGCGATGGTCGGAATGGGTTCGGTCGTGACAAAAAGCGTTCCCGACTTTCACCTGGTTCTGGGAAGCCCGGCGCGTTCCGTCGGCGCGGTCTGCAAATGCGGGCAGCTTTTTCATAAATTCGATAATTTGGAACGACAGGAATTTGAATGCGTCTGCGGTTTGCGGTACGAAATCGAGAATCGAAACGTGCGAGAATTGGATTAATTTCAAATGTTGGAATTTGATAAAAAGAATGAATTTGTTAAATCTGTTTTCGATTATATTGAAGGCGGAGAAATAACTAATGCGGTTAATATTTTTCGCAAACTTGAGAAGAAACATAGAATTCTGTTTTCCTCTATAACCGGATTCAGTAAGGGAGAATTCTCTGATGACATTTGGATTGAAAAAAAACTTTATCCTTTTTTATCTGATTCTCAGCTTATTATTGCAGGCGACGTAATAGACAATATTGAAATTTATAACGCAGATTTTCAACAGTTTTCAGCAACTTGGCGATATTGGGGCGAGATTTTAGCAAATTGGTGTAACGAAAACGGCATTGAAAAACCTTTAATCGGAAGAAATAAATCAACGCGTTGGAAATATCTTGATTTTTATATGGATTCATACGCTTCTCAATGGATTCAAGATTACAATGAATGGGCAAAAGCGATTTCAGAAATAATTCTAGAGAAGGATAAGATTTTCGGAAGCGAATACAAAGCAATTAATGAGTAAAGAAAATTCCAAAATTGCCATCATTGGCAGCGGTTTTCTCGGTTTGACGCTCGCTTTGCGTCTGGCGGAAGCGGGCAATCAAGTTACCGTTTTTGAATCCTCGCCGGAAATCGGCGGACTCGCGAGCGCGTGGCAAATCGGCGACGTTACGTGGGACAAGCATTATCACGTGACGCTCGCTTCGGATTCGTTTACACGAAGGATTGTCGAAGAAATCGGTTTGGCGGACGAGTTCAATTGGGTCGAAACGAAAACCGGATTTTATACGGACGGACAACTTGTTTCGATGTCGAACACGCTCGAATTTTTGAAGTTTCCGCCGCTTGATTTAATCAGCAAGTTTCGTCTCGGCGGCACGATTTTCTACGCGGCGCGCGTCAAGGATTGGAAGGCACTCGAAAAAATTCCGGTCGAGGATTGGCTGACGCGCCTTTCGGGTAAAAAAACGTTTGAAAAAATGTGGCGTCCGCTTCTGAAAGCAAAATTGGGCGAAGCCTATAAAGAAACATCTGCGGCATTTATCTGGGCGACGATTGCGAGAATGTACGCGGCGCGCAATTCCGGTTTAAAACGCGAAATGTTCGGCTACGTGCGCGGCGGTTACGCGCGCGTGCTCGCACGGTTCGGCGCGCTTTTAAAGGAAAAAGGCGTCCGGTTTCGCCTTAATTCGCGCGTCGAAAAAGTTGAAAAGACAGGCGGCAGAATAAGAGTTCACACGGCGGAAAACGCCGAGAACTATCGCGCCGAAGTGAAATTAAGCACAGCCGTTAATTATTCGGGCGTTTCGGTGCGCTCCGTAAATGCGGTCGCCGGCTTTTCCGAATTCGATTCGGTTGTTCTGACCTGCCCGTCAAACGTCGCAGCGAAAATCTGCCCGCAGCTGACGGAAAACGAAAAGGCAAAGCTCGAAAATATAAAATATCAGGGCATCGTCTGCGCGTCCGTTTTGCTGAAAAAATCGCTCTCCGGCTTTTACGTGACCAACATCACGGACGCGGCGCCGTTTACCGGAATCATCGAAATGAGTGCGCTCGTCGAAAAGAGCGAGTTCGGCGGCAGCGCGCTCGTTTACCTGCCGAAATACGTCGCGCCGGACGACGAGCTTTTTGAAAAATCGGATGCGGAAATCGAAGAAATATTCGTCTCGGCATTAGAAAAAATGTACCCGCATTTCAAGCGCGCGGATGTTTTAGCTTTCAAGCTTTCGCGTGTCCGTCAAGTTTTTCCGATTCCGACTCTGAATTATTCCGCGAATCTGCCGGACGTGAAAACTTCGCTCGAAAACGTTTTTATCGTCAATTCGGCGCAGATTACGAACGGCACTTTGAACGTCAACGAGACGGTGCAGTTAGCCGAACGATTTTTTGAAGAATATTTAGCCGCGGAAAAAGCGGATTTCGCGGATTTTAATTTTTGATTTTTTAAAATCTTAAGTTTTAGTAAATTTATGGTTTTATCCGCGAAATCTCTTGTTAATCCGCGGCTAAAAAAAATATGAAACCGATTGCAAGCTTGTCTTTAGATTTAGACAACAAATGGTCGTATATGAAAACGCACGGCGATGCGGGGTGGGACGCGCTGCCGTCTTATCTGGACGTTTGCGTGCCGCGCGTTTTGAAGTTTTTGCGCGAAAGAGATTTGCGGATTACGTTTTTTATCGTCGGGCAGGACGCGGCGCTCGACAAAAACGCCGAAGCAATCGGACAGGTAGCAAACGCCGGACACGAAATCGGCAACCATTCTTTTCGCCACGAACCGTGGCTGCATCTTTATTCAAAACAGGAATTGATTGAAGAGTTTGAAAGAACGGAAAACGCTCTGGAAGCGGCGACCGGGCAGCTTCCGAAAGGCTTTCGCGGTCCGGGTTACAGTTTATCGCCGACGGTTTTAGAAGTTCTGGCTGAGCGCGGTTACGAGTACGATTGCTCGACTCTGCCGACTTATATTGCGCCCCTGGCGCGCGCTTATTATTTTTTCAAATCGCCCGAAATGACAACCGAAGAACGCGAGAAACGCAAAAAGCTGTTCGGGAGATTTTCCGACGGGTTTCAATCCTTAAAGCCGTATCAATGGCAAGTCGGCGAACGAACGATTACGGAAATTCCGGTCACGACGCTGCCGATTTTCAAAACGCCGATTCACGCTTCTTACGTGATTTATCTTTCGACGTTTTCGCGCCTTGCCGCCAAAAGCTACTGGCGCGCGGCGCTCGAAATGTGCAAAATAACCGGCACCGAGCTTTCGCTGCTTCTTCATCCGCTGGATTTTCTGTCGTGCGAAGACGCGCCAGAATTGAAATTTTTCCCGGCGATGAATCTGCCAATCGAGAAAAAACTCGAATTTTTGAGCGAGATTCTGGAAAGTTTTCAAAAAACGTTTTCCGTCGTCGGCGTGCGGGAACACGCGCGCGCGGCACGCGAGCGGAATTTGAAGACGCGCCGCGCAGATTCGCACGGCGAGCGCGCGCCGCTGCCGGAACCGCCGGCAATCGCAGACAGGTAAAATCTATGGAATCAGTCGTAATCGTTCGTCAAAAAGCAGGAGTTTCGCTAAGCCGAACCGCGCGCGGCTTGCTGACGGAACTGCGTCCGAAGGAATGGACGAAAAATCTGCTCGTCTTTACGGGCTTGATTTTTTCGCGCTCGCTGACCGATGCGCATAACATCCGGTTGAGCTTTTTGGGATTTGTGCTTTTCTCGGCGGCGGCGAGCGGCGTCTATCTGTTCAATGATTTATGCGACATCCGTGAAGACCGCGAGCATCCGGTCAAACGAAATCGCCCGCTCGCTTCCGGCGCGCTGAGTATCAATCTCGCGCGGCTCGTCATGTTTTTGCTGTTTGCGATTGCGGCGTTCGGCGCGCTGCGGTTGAATCATTCGTTCGCGCTGATTATCGGCATTTACCTCGCGACGTGTCTTGCCTATTCGTTCCGGCTCAAAGACATCGTTATTTTGGACGTGATTTTGATTGCGAGCGGTTTTGTCCTGCGCGCGATTTCGGGGGCGGTGATTATCGGCGTCGAGGTTTCCGAATGGCTCGTGCTGTGCACGTCGATGGTCGCGCTGCTGGTCGGTTTCGGCAAACGGCGGCATGAGCTTGTCCTTTTGGAAGAAGCGGCGGAAAATCACCGGCGCAGCTTGTCGGATTATTCCATATCGTTTCTCGATTCGATAATGAACATTTGCGCGGGCGCGGCGGTCGTCGCTTACGCGCTCTACACGCGGGCGGACGAAACCGTGCAGCGCGTCGGCTCGCGCGCGATGCTCATTACGATTCCGTTTGTCGTCTACGGTGTTTTTCGATACCTCTTTTTGATTCATAAAAAAGAAGCCGGCGGCGATCCCGTCCAGCTTCTTTTTCGCGACCGCCCGACGCTGCTTAATCTTCTGCTGTGGATTGCGACCGCCGGTTTGGTCATTTATCTGCCGAAATTAGTGCGATTTTGATGAGTAAAATCAAATGGATTCTGATTTTTATCTTCCTTGTCGGGGCGGGAATCCGCTTTGCCGACGTCTTTCGTCCGATTAACCGCGCGTCGTGGCGCGAATGCGATTTGGGCGCGGTTTCGCGCAACTTTGCGACCGAATCGATGAACCCGTTTTTTCCGCGCGTCGATTGGCGCGGAAATTCACAAGGGTTTGCCGAGATGGAGTTTCCGCTCTATTCTTATCTGACCGCGATAACTTACAAAATCTTCGGCGTGCACGATTTTCTCGGGCGCTTCTGGGCGTTTCTTTTTTCGCTTGGCACGCTCCTTTTTTTCTTCCGTCTGGCGCGCGAATACCTGGGTGATTTTAACCTCGTTTTCGCGTTTGCGTTCTTCGCGTTTAATCCTTTAATCGTCGAATTTTCGACCTCGATTCAACCCGAAGGCTTGATGATTTTCTGCTCTACGGCAAGCGTCTATTTCTTTTTGAAATGGTTGAAAACCGGCGCGGAAAAAGATTTCTGGCTCGCTTCAATCGCGACCGCGCTGACGCTTTTGTCGAAAGCGACGGCAGCGCATATCGGATTGTTTTTCGCCGCGCTTTTGCTGCAAAAATA
>DASWRC010000283.1:0-23543 GCA_036403375.1 Pyrinomonadaceae bacterium | reverse complement strand
AGAAAATCGTCAATCTCACAGAAAAGCGGTAAAATCTCCATTGATGGAAAGCTCCTTTCAAATAAATGTTTGTTGATAAATTCATTTTACTTGAAAACTGAGTCTTTCCATCTTTTCTTATCCAATACTGACGTTAATTTAACATCTGTGTTTATCTGTGTGAATCTGTGGATAGATTTTCTTAAACGCCGACTGCTTTTTCGCTCTGCGCGGCGACGATTTCCTCGCAGATGGTCGGCAGACTTTTTGTAATGCCCCAGTTCGGGTAATGACCTTTCAGCTTCGTCAAGTCTGAAATGTAGCAAATGTGGTCGCCGATACGGTTTTCGTCCGTGTAGGTGTAATTCAGCTTTTTGCCCGTCATATCTTCGACCATCTTGATGCATTCGAGAATCGACGCGCTGTTGTCGCGACCGCCGCCGAGGTTGTAAACTTCTCCGGCGCGCGGCGCTTTGATGAATTCCTCGAATGCCCTGATAACGTCAAACGAGTGAATCTGGTCGCGAACCTGTTTGCCCTTGTAGCCGAAAATCGTATAATGACCGCCCGAAACGATTTGTTTGACGAGATACGACAAAAATCCGTGCAGCTCGACGCCCGAATGCGACGGTCCGGTGAGACAGCCGCCGCGAAAAATTCCGACCGGCATATTGAAATAACGCCCGTATTCCTGCGCCATCACGTCGCCGGCGGTTTTCGACGCGCCGAACAAAGAATGCAGCGTACGGTCGATGCGGCATTCTTCCGTAATGCCGCCCCAATCCTCTTCGCGCGCGTAATCCCAGCGCGTTTCAAGCTCTTTCATCGGCAGCTCGTTCGGGCTGTCGCCGTAAACTTTGTTGGTCGAAACCTGTATAAACGGCGATTCGGGAAAATTCTGCCGCGTCGCTTCCAATAAATTCACCGTGCCGACGGCGTTGACATCGAAATCCATCAGCGCGATGTCGCGCGCCTTATCGTGCGAAGGCTGCGCGGCGCAGTGAATCACGGCGTCGAATTTGTTTTCGCCGAAAAATGAAAAAACGTCCTCGCGGTTGCGAATGTCTAAATCATGATGCGTAAAATTGTTCGTGTTCGCCTGCAGACGATTTAAATTCCACGTCGTATCGCCCTGTTCGCCGAAGAAAACCCGTCGCATATTGTTATCGACGCCGACAACTTCGTGCCCCTGAGAATCGAAAAACGTAACCGCTTCCGACCCGATTAAACCGCTTGAACCCGTAACTAAAATTTTCATGTTTGTAGTAACCCCTCTTGTAAAAATTTAACTTTATAAAATAAGTCTTTAAAACTTCAACCCGCTGAAACGCGGCGCTTTTTCAATCTGCGCAGCCACAGCGGAAAGCGCGAGCGGCAAGTTTCCATCAACGGAAAATCCGCATAGTTCGCGCGCGGCGCATTTTGCGCGTCTTCAATTGCCTGCGCAAAACAATTTTCGTAATTTTCGACCATTTTTGCAATACCGTAATTTTTGCCCTTCTCCCAAGCCGCTTTCCGCATTGCCAAAAGAGTCTCACGATTCTCGCTCAAAAACTTCAATTTTTCCGCGAATTCATCCGTCCCGCCGACCGGAACCAGATAGCCGTTCGCGCCCGTTTCAATCAATTCGCTGTTGCCGCTCGTAATGTCGGTCGCGACCGCGCAGCAGCCGTTCGCCATCGCTTCCGTGAGCGCGATGCAAAAGCCTTCGTAAGCGGAAGTCAGCACGAAAATTTCCGCCGCGCGCATCGCTTCGATAACTTCCGTGCCGTCGAGCCAGCCGCGCAAAACGACTTTTCCAGCCGCGATTTCCGCGCTTAAAGATTCATGCACGCGCGGCAGCTCTTCGCCGTCGCCGACGATTTGCAGATTATAATTAACGCCTTTTTCCGACAGCGCGCGCGCGACTTTGACCAAATCCGAAACGCGCTTTTGCTCTTCTTCCAAGCGCCCGACGTAGATTAGTTTGAGAACGTTATCGCCGCTCTCGGCGGGCGCTGTTTCGCTCGCTTCGACGCCGTACGGAATCCATTCCACCCGTTCCTTTTCAATCACGCAGCTTAAAACGTAGCTCACGCAGACTTCCGGTGAGACGCCGACCGCGCGCGTTAAAAACTGCCGGTAATGGCGTGCCGGAAGATAAAAAGTTTCGGAATCCGTGTGCCCGACGCCAAGCGTCGCGATGTTCGGACTGAGAAGCGGAAGCGCGACCCAGCCGATGTCGGGCGAAACGGAAATTAAATAAATATCTGGATTAAGCGCATTGAGCCAGCGCGCGAGAACCGGCGCGGTTTCTTCGACAAAACCATCCTTGTTCCAGAGATTCGTGTGCAGAGTGACGCCTGTTTCTTCTACCTGGCGGCGGACTTTCGCGTTCGGCGCGCCCTTCGCGATGAGGTGAACTTCGTGGTTCTCAGCGATTAATCCTTTGAGGAGCTTCGGCAAAAAAGTCTGCGCGCCGCCAATCAGCTCGCCGTCGATAGTCGTGTCAATTACCGCTATTTTCATTACACCTTGTGAGAAACACTGTCCCTTGCCTAATTCTGCAAATTCTTCAAAATCTTTTCTTCAAAATCATTTATGGGAATCGTTAAATTACAGCCGCGCCCCATTACCGATTTATCCGAGTCTGGAATTCCGTTGTAATAATAATAGTTCTGATTCAAGCAATCGGCAAGAAACCAGTAACCGACATTTACTTCATTCCGGCGAAGTTCGATCAAATTGGTCTGCGGATTCATAAACAAACAATTAGTCAATCCCGCCCCGTGAATTCCGAGCAGAGTTCGGCAGGTTGAAAAAATTTCGACCTGCTCGGCGAAACTAAAATCCTCGCCGTATAAGATTTCAAAATCGTTTGCCTTGAGGACGGCGATTAATTCTTTTTCATTCAGAATTTTACGAAACGCCGCTTTTTCTCTCGAAACATATAATCTTCTGGTTCCGCAATTGCCGGAGCTGCCGAACCGCGCGTTGATTTTCTGCATAATCTCATCGTCCATCTGTCCGGTGCGGCAAAGCTTTGAAACAAAATACAAGTTTTCGGCTTTATAGAATTCGTTTTCTTTCATGAAAATAACGTCCTGAAAACTTATCCCGAGCCAATCGATACTTTCCATCGCCACCTTTCTGATATACGGCGTATCGGGCAAAAGAAGGACAAAATCAGGCGCCAGGTCTTTGACACAAAATATGCGCGGCAGCGCTTCGGTCAGCCAGTGAAAATGTCCCGACGAGGAATAATCCGTCGCCAGCAGATATTTTTTTGTCCTGTCGAGCTGATTTTTTTTGCCGAGCAGAATTTTTTTCAGCAGATAACTTGATTTGTAATAGGTTTTGGATTCCTCGGAATAGAGAGTTTCCGCGACTAAAAAAACACCGTTTTTATAAACGATCGAGTCGGAGGAAATCCGCGCGTTTTTCACGAAATCAAGATAACAATCGTATGTTTTGTAACGAAGCTCATCCTTATAGAATCGGCTGTCCCGCTCGTCCAAATTCACCGGCAACCGGCGCTCGAAGACAGTTGATGATTTAATTAATTTTTGGTCTTTCGCCGCGCTAATCATTTATTTCTTTACCAAAAATCAAGCGTTTTTCGAAAACTTACCGAATCGAACCGACATTTTGATTGTAATAAAAAACGGTTGAAACGTCAGGCAGCAAAATATTCTTCGCAAACGGCTGATAACCTTTCGCGGTGAGAAATTTGCAGACTTCCGAATCGAGAACGTCGTTAAAAGTTAAAATATCGTTTTGCTCAATTGAAATCACCTTCGGCGTAATCAATTTAAAATCAATCCCGGAAAGAATTTCCAGTTCAAAGCCTTCGGCGTCAATATTCAGATAATCGAGTTTTTTCAGTTCCGGATGCCGATTCAGCAAAGTATTGACGGTAAAAACCGGAATATCAATCGTTTTTTTGACCTGGTCAAAGATACCAAGCCTTTCGAGGTTAGATTTCGAAAAGCTGTTCATGGTCGAATCTTCACCCAAAAAATAATAGGTCATCTGACCGTCACGGCTGCCGATACCAGCCTCAATATTGATGTCGCGGTCTCGATGCCTGTCAAAAATTTGCTTTGAACCCGGACGCGGGTCAATGTTGATTCCGTTCCAGCCGGCTTTGTACAAAATATAGGTATTCGAGTGCTTATACGGGTGAAAAGCCCCGATATCCAAATAAAAACCCTTATTTACGGGGATAAAAAAATTAAAGGTTTTAGAAACAATCGCATCTTCGCCGCCCTGACTGTAATAATCGGTTTCGCTTTTTATCCCGAGCAAAAATCTTAATTTGTTTTTAATATTTCTTAGCATTTACAAAATTAAAAATCAACTATTTATTTCCTTCCGGTTTTTGATTTTATCGAGCATCGGCGCAAGGATACAGTCAATCGAATATTTCACGGTAAATCTCTCCATCTCAGGGCTTCGCAGAAATGTTCGGGCTTGCTCAAGATAATTTCGATAAGTTTCATAGCTCATTTCTTTGATAAATTTATAAAGACTTTCCTGGTCTTTGAATTTCTCGCCGTCAATGTAGCAATCATAAGGAATAAGCCCTTTAATATTGGACGCGCCCCAGTAAATCGGAACAATTCCCGAGTAAAAGCAGTCGAAGATTTTTTCGGAAACATAGCCGTTCACGCCGACTGTATTTTCATAACAATAATAAAAATTATATTTTTTGATGACATCGAATTTATCGAGCGGGCGCAGTTCTCCTTTGAAAACTTTAATAAGGTCCTTCTGCACGAATTTCGCCACCCCGCGAAATAAATCAGGCGGCACGACCTTTTTTACGTAGCTCATCCCTTTGAAGGCAAAGTAATAATCTCTCGGCAAAAAAGTCCCGCCGTAAAAACCAAAGTCTTCCGGATGATTTTCACCGTACCATTTTATCGTGTTATAGCGCAGGTGCAGCGTCGAACCGGGATGGTTTTTGCTGTCGTAGTGTTTTTGTATCGAATTGCTGACAAACGTCGCGAGCGTTCGATTTTTGTATTCTTCCTCGGTGACAATATGGTCGGGAACGGAAAAATACTCCGTGTCCATGGCAAACGGGTAATAAAAATACTTTTTGTTATCAACCAGCGTCTCGTCGTATGTAAAAATATAATCGAACCGGTCGTGATATTTTTTATCCCAGCTTTCCGGAAAGTAAATCGCCGGCTCGTAAATCAGCAGACACCATAATTGTCCCTTCTTTTTTTCCGCTTTCAGAGTGTGCGGATTATCCCAGCAGACCAGAAGAAAGGAATCTTCCGGCAGATTTATGTCGTCCGTCGCAAAGTCTATTCCGTACTCGGCTAAAACCTTCTTAAAATAAACAAAAGAATAAAGCAGATTTTTAAATCCATCGCCTTCCGGTCCGGCAAGAAACGGATAATTTTTTGTCCCCTGTTTTTCTGAATTAATGTGTAAAGCAGCCTTATTGATATTCATGATAAGATTTGTTTTCAATTTTAAGCCTTTTATTTACTGTTAGTAAACAGGCGCTGCGATTTCGACTGAGCAATAAGTTGTAGTTATGAAGTAAAAAATGAGGTCGGGCAAATTTAAATTGCCGCGCTTTCAGGCATTTTTTTTATGATTCGTAAATTTCACGCTTAACAAAAATGGCATCGAACTCGAAAACGTCGGGTAATATTTCAACATATCCGAACGGGCTCAAAAGCGATGAAATTTCGTCTAATTTATCTTTATTATAATTATGTTCGACGGAAATGACGGATATATCTATCCTGTTAAAATCAATTGCGGAAAGAATAGTTAGTTCCGAGCCTTCCGTATCAACCGACAAATAATCAATCTTCTTATTTTTTATTTGTTTCTCGTACAAATCATTAAAGGAGATGGTTTTGACGGCATAGTTTTTGACGTCCGTGCGATTGTGCGAATCGCTCAGTTTATGGTCGGATAAGGTTGATAACTCCTCGTTTCCGACAACTTCGCTAAATTCTATTTCGAGATTCGATTTATTATAAATGGCATCGGTTACCAGGACGGCGTTCCGCTTTTGCAAAATCGAATCGTGAAATTTTTTCGACGGCTCGCATAAAACACCAGTCCAGTTTCTATGCTTTTCCAAAAAATAAGTATTGGATATTCTTTTCCCGTCACCGACCCCGATTTCTACAAATACTCCGGCTTGTTTTTTGTTAAAAATTGTATCGACAATACAATCCTGCCCCAATTGAGACTCATATAAGGGCAAATTTTCAATAAAATTGTCCACGAAATTACTTGCTAAAAGCGAATCGCAATTTAAAGCATTTAAGTAGGAAATTATTTTGAACCCTTTTTCCGTTCCCTTTCTGGTTAATAACGAAAAGAGCGCTTTTTTACTCATCCGTAATTTCTCATTATCACTTAGAGCATCGTAGGAAGATTTCCACCAAAAAGACTCTTTATTGCCATTAACCTTATTAAGTAACAAAAAAGGCGATTCAAGCATCCTTTTCAAGGTATTTTTTATAGGTTTTAAATTCATTCGTCTCGAATAAGTAACAATTGCCATGTAAAAAGTGTAACTTTTAAAAATTTTTATTGTATTTACGTGTTTATAAAAATTGTTATTTGATTTATACCAAAATTGTCTGTCGAAATTAAGTTGTTTGAAGCGCTTAACCGCATTGCTTACCTGTAACAGCTTGGTTTTACGGAAATAGATTACTTAAAGCTTTTTTAATAATCCCGCTCTTTACCCTGCCCGAATGATTCGTCAAAACCCGACTATTGCCATTATTTACGGACAAAAAAATCTTCATACTTGTTTTTCCATCTGCCGAATCTTTTCAACTTAAAATCTCTCCACCCCATCAAATAGGCACGGCTGAGGTCATGCGTGTAATCGCCTTTGACCAGCCCGACAACATTCAGCAAATGCCAAAAAAATTCCCTTTTAAGATATAAAAAGGATTTGCTTCTTTCTCTGAAAGACAAATTTTCCTTTATCCAAAGCAGTCGGTTGCGCGTCAGCAGATACATCGAAATACGGCTGTGCGACAAAGTATATTTTACGTGATAAATAAAAGCGGCGGGCGAGACATAAGAAAAATAACCCGCCTTCTCCAATCTTCGGCACCAATCCGCCTCGTCATAATAAGCAAAATAGCGCTCGTCGAGGAGTCCGACTTTTTTTATAACCTCGCTCGAAGTCAGCAGGCAGCAGCCGTTGGCAAACTCCGATTTCCAAGGCTTTTTATTCTTTAGTTCTCCGTATTTTTTATTTTCCGAGTTTAACGAAAACTGGGCGCTCTTGGCATCCCACGAGGCTTTCACGAAATTTGCAAATTCCGTTTCGGGATAGAGAAGAATAATCGGACAGATGGCACCGGCGTCAGGCAGCTTTATAAATTCTTCGGCAAGAATTTTGACCGCGTCTTTCGGAATAATGGTGTCGTTATTAAGCAGTAAAATCAATTCGGCGCCGTCTTCCAGCGCCCTTTGAATACCGATGTTGTTGCCGCCGCAAAAACCGGTATTTTCTTTTTGCGGAAGAACTGAAATGCCTGGAAACAATTCGGCAAGCCGCGCCGCCTCATTGTTTGCCGAACCATTATCGACAACCAAAATGGTGATATTCGACAAATCGCCTTCCATTAACGAGTTAAGACAATTTACGGTATCGGAAAAGCCGTTCCAATTTAAAATGATTATATGAACCGAAGGTAACTTCACTTTTACTATTTTTTCAATACGGCGACGGTTTCGCACCCCTTTTCAAAACCCAGTACAGTCAGAAAATGTTCTGTAATGAGTCCGAGCTTCTCGGTTAAACCTAAATTTGGACGCTCCCGCTCGGGATTTAATCCGTTTTTGTACGCTTTTGAGCGAATCCATTGCTCGCTCGCATAAAATGCCCGTGTGAAAACGTTTATTCTGGTAAATCCTTTTTCCCTGGCAATCAATCTAACCGCTTTCGGCGTCGGCAAAATCAAATGACGCGGAACTTCCCACGGAAACCAGTCCGCGTTGTGCCAACCGGCGCCGAATGCGTGGGGGTTCGGGTAAAACAAAACCAGTTTTCCGTTTTCCGCCAACAGCTCGCGAAGCCGCAGCAGAGCGTCTTTCGGGTCACTGAAATGCTCGAAAACGTGATTGAGGACAATCACTTGATATTTGCCTTTCGGAATATCGACTTCGCGAAAATCGCCCGTCCAGACCTTGCATTTCGTGACTTCCCGCGCCGTCTCTGCCGCCGCCTCGTTCCATTCCAAACCCTCGACCGCCCAGCCGACCTTTTTCAGCTTTTCCATCAGCCAGCCCGCGCCGCAGCCCAAATCGAGCGCAAAATGCGCGCCTTGTCCTTTCGGCAAAAGTTCATCAATCACGAGACCGTAAAAAGCGCGTTCACGAAACAACGCGCTTTTCGCCAGGATTTTGCCAAGTACGCCCGCCGCGCCGCGCCGCGCCGCTTTCCCTCTTACTTCATTAACTACGGCTTTCCGCAGATTGTTGCGGAAACTGCCATTCGGCAGCGCGTCGAAATCAATGTCGGGAATTTCATTTTTGTAATTATACGGCGTGTACTCGGACGGGTAGCAGAGATGCAGATCTTCCTGAATAACCATCGGATTCTGAAAAACCGTCCCGCACGAATTGCATAAATGATACTCAAACTCGCCCGGCGTGCCGTGCAGACGGTCGCGGGACGTGAAATAGTGTTTTGTGTTTTTACTGACGCAAATCGGGCAGCTTTCGAGCATCGCGGTTCGCGGAACTTTGCTTTCTTCAATCATTTTTTAGTCTTAGCAAATTTTCTACTTTCGAAGTAATCCATTTTCTCTCGTCGCCGTCAATAAAAGTCTTCCAAATCAACAGGGCATACAAGGATAATGAACCCAAAACAAGGGGAACCAGCCAAAATGAAAAGTTATTGAAAAAGGAGGCAAAAATAACCGGGGGAAGCAGCAGTATAACACCGAGAACCGGACTTACAAAATGATTCAAAAATTTATAAGACACACCGGCGACTTTTTTTGAAAGCCAGATAATGAAGAAAGCATCCACGATGGCGCGCAGGCTCCAAGCCATCGCTGCCCCGATAATCTGATAGGAATTTACAAGCCACCAGGCTGTGACGACGTATAAAATCAACTCAATCCAGTAAAGTTTTGCAAAGACATCGGTTCTGCCGACCGAACTGATCGTGCTGTGCGGGACAATCGCCAGGATATTGAAAAACAACCCGAGCAGAAGAATATAGAACGGGGGCGAGCTCTCCAAGCCGAATTCCGCGCCAGCCCAAAACGTAAAAAACGGCTTGGCAACGACGAACATACACATCATCGTCGGCAGCAGCCAAATTAAACTTAAACGGATGCTGCGCGAAAAAAGCGAATCGAATTCGGCGCGCTTGCCGGAAGCAAGAAGCTGTGAAAATGCGGGGAAAAGCGACTGAATCATTGATATTGAAAACATTGTCGCCATATTTGCAAACGTAAAAGCTACCGAATAATGTGCCAGCGCCTGAACGGAACCGTACCTTGCAAGAAAAAACTTCTCGACGTTGGAAAGAAAAGTACTGGCAATCATGGCAATCAGCCAGCCGCCGCCGAATTTCAGCATCGGTCGGACGTATTTGCGGTTAATTGTGGGCTTGTAAAGTTCGGGAAGAAGCTTGCCTGAATAATAAACCGTACCGGCGAAAATAAAAAGCGACGCAAAAAACGCTACCCAGACCGCTTCGACGACCCGCCCGCCGAGGTACAGAACGAAAGGCGTCACGATTCCCATCAAAATTTTCGGGACCGTGTTGACCATCATGTTCAAATCCATTCGCAGGCGCGCCAGCATCGGTGTATTGACGCCTGCCGAAAGAATGGTGAACACAAAGGAAACCGATGTAATTTTCAACGCAATAACGGCACTTCTCTGGTATTGTTCGGAAACGCTAAACCAATTCGTGATAATCCAGTCCGAAAAGATAAAAATCGGCACGGCAACCGCAAGTAAGCCGAGAAGCGCCGCAAACGCCGCTGTCCGGACAACTTCGCCTTCCTTTTTTTTATCTCCCTGACCGTATGCCTCGGAGCCGAATTTTGTTGAAGCCATCGCCATCCCAAAGTCGGCGAATGTGAAATAATTCGGAATCAGTCCGACGAGAATTAAAACGCCGTAGCCCTCCGACCCCAAAAACCTGATGACGAACGGAGTCGAAACGAACGAGGCGAGAAGCGGCATAATCTGCCCCAACAAAGTCCACAGGCTTCCCTTGACGACTCTCGTCGTCATTCCGGCGGTTGAAGGCATTTCCGTTTCGACGGGTGAATTTATTGAAGCGACGTTTTCCGACAATTTTTTCTTGTCCTTTTTATGAAGTTCCCTTGAAAGAATATGTTCTGCGACGCGAAACAGTCAAACCGTTTTGCTTCCGGAAGCAAAAGTTTCGGTGCATCTGACAAGTTCTTTTTATTCATCTATAATCTCAGTTCACAAAAAAAGTGTAATAAAAATTATATTAAACCGAGAGCTTTTATCAAAAGGAGATTATTAATGCATAATTTAACTTTACGGCGCCGATTTCTGACGGCAGCCGCGATTATTTTTTTGTTGAGTAGTTTTATGAATGTAAACACGCTTGCCTCCGAAACAGTGCCCGCGGACGAAACCAATCCGCTCGTTGCCGTTTGGACCGGTCCTTACGACGGAATCCCGCCTTTCGACAAAGTGCAGATTTCGCAATTTAAACCGGCGCTCGAAGCGGCGATGACCGAAAACCTGGCGGAAATCGACAAGATTGCGAATGAAAAGAGCGCCCCGAACTTTGAAAACACGATTGCCGCATTGGAGCGCACCGGGAGCGCGCTCGACCGCGTTTCGACCGTTTATTACATCTGGACAGGCACGATGGGTTCGCCTGAAATGCGCAATATCGAACGCGAAATGAGCACGCGCCTCGCCGCTTTTTCGGATAAAATCACGCAGAACGAAGCGCTTTTCAAACGCATCGAAACGGTTTACAATGCGCCCGAAAAATCGAAGCTTTCCCCCGAACAGCAGCGTCTCGTGTGGCGCTATTACACGAATTTCGTCCGCGCCGGAGCCAAACTGGATGCGGCGAAAAAGAAACGTCTTTCGGAAATCAACCAGACGTTGGCGGGTCTTTACACGCGCTTCAGCCAGAATCTTCTGGCGGATGAAACCGACCTCTATCTCGAACTGAAAAACGAGACAGACCTTGCCGGGCTTCCCGCTTCAATCAAGGACGCGGCGGCGCAGACCGCCGAACAGAAAGGCAAAAAAGGCTCGTGGATTATCGCCAACACGCGCTCGTCGGTTGACCCGTTTCTGACGTATTCCGACCGGCGCGACCTGCGCGAAAAAGTCTGGCGGATGTTTGTCAATCGCGGCGACAACGGCGATAAAAGCGACAACAACGCGATTATCACCGAGGTTTTGCAGCTTCGCGCCGAGCGCGCTCAATTGTTAGGTTACAAAACGCACGCGCACTGGCGACTGGAAAACGCGATGGCGAAAACGCCCGAAAGGGCGATGCAGCTGATGGAAGCCGTCTGGAAACCGGCGGTCGCGCGCGTCGGCGAAGAAGTCGCCGACATGCAGGCTTTAGCCGATAAGGAAGGGGCTAAACTGACGATTGAGCCGTGGGATTATCGCTATTATATGGAGAAAGTCCGTAAGGCGAAATTCGATTTGGACCAGAACGAAATCAAACCGTATTTGCAGCTCGAAAAACTGCGCGAAGGAATGTTCTGGGTCGCCGGCGAGCTTTTTAATTTCAAATTTACGCCGGTTGAAAACGTTCCCGTTTATCACCCGGACGTGCGCGTCTGGGAAGTCACGGACCGGGCGAGCGGCAGGCATATCGGACTCTGGTATTTCGACCCGTACGCCCGCGAAGGCAAACGCTCGGGCGCGTGGATGAACGCCTACCGCGACCAGCAGCGGATGGACGGCAAAGCGGTCACGACCATCGTTTCAAACAATTCAAACTTCGTCAAAGGCAAGCCGGGTGAACCCATCCTGATTTCGTGGGACGACGCGACGACGCTTTTCCACGAATTCGGACACGCGCTGCACGGGCTTAATTCAAACGTCACGTACCCGTCGCTCTCGGGCACAAACGTCGCGCGCGATTACGTCGAATTCCCGTCGCAGCTTCTCGAACACTGGCTCTCGACGCCGGAGGTTTTGCAGCGCTTTGCGCTTCATTACCAGACGGGCGAACCGATTCCGCAAACCTTAGTCGATAAAATCAAAAACGCTTCGACCTTCAATCAGGGTTTCGGCACGGTCGAATACCTTTCGAGCGCGCTCGTCGATATGAAGCTGCACCTGGCGGGCTCGCAAAAAATCGACCCCGACAAATTCGAGCGCGAAACGCTCGCCCAGCTCGGAATGCCGAAGGAAATCGTGATGCGTCACCGCACGCCGCAGTTCGGTCACGTCTTTTCGTCGGACGGTTATTCCGCCGGTTATTACAGCTATCTGTGGTCGGACGTCATTACGGCGGACGCTTTCGGCGCGTTTACCGAAGGCAAGGGACCGTACGACAAGGCGGTCGCGGCGCGGCTCGTGAAATACATTTTCTCGGTCGGGAACACGGTTGACCCGGCTGAAGCTTATAGAAATTTTCGCGGGCGCGACCCCGAAGTGAGCGCGCTGATGAAAAAACGGGGCTTTCCCGTGAGCGACGCAAAAAACACGACCGGCGGAAAGACAAACTCCGCGACGAAAAACAAAAAGCGTTAAAGCGCGCGCTGTCAAAACAAAAAAGCCGGAATTTCTCGACTGGAAATTCCGGCTTTTTTGTTTTCAGCTTAAAAGTCTTTTGTAATGCCCGTACCAATCGCTCTGGAAAAGTTCGTCCGAATCAAATTTCTTTTTTAATTCCAAAAATTCCGGCATCTGCGGGTAAGCCGCCAAAACCTGTTCTTTTGTCGCCCAGCGGTGATAAGTCAGGTAAAAACTGCCGCCCAGAGAAAGCGCGCGGTCAATCAACAAGCGAAAATCGCCGGCGGCTTTCTCGATTTTTTCCGCGCGGTGCGCGATGTGCAGGTTGAATACGATGCAGGCAAAATCCTCTCGCGCCCAGGCGAGAAAACTTTCGCTGTCGCGCCTTATAAACCGGATTGTGCCGTAAATCAAATCCGTTTCGCGCGCGCGAAAATCTTCGCGCACCGCGCTCAAAAACGCGTTCAGTTTCTCCATCGGCACATAAACTTCCGTAATCATCTCGCTGCCCGCAACGGTCGCGTTGAGCTCACTGTCGAGCGGCGTGTGATAATCGTCCAGATACGTCGCCAGTTGATGCGTGTCCGAGAAGTAAATCTGACCGTCGGTTTTCATGTAATGCGCGGCGTAAAGGTCGAAAGCCGTCTGTTTATCGACGTGCGCCAAATACAGAAGTTTTTTCCAATCGTCCGCCGCTAATTCATGTGCGGCGGCGACGACCGGCGTCTCGTCCGCCGCTTCCCGGTAACACGAAAAAACGCCTTTTTTGAGAAAATCGTCCGACAGCGCGTTAATAGCAAACTGGAAATCGCCGTATAAAAACCGTTCGGCGATGCGCGCCCGAACGAGCGCGTCGAGATTTTCGACCGTCTCGATTCGGACGACGCGGCGCAGTTTCCGTCGTTTTGTGAGTCTCAAGCAGACGGACGCGACGATGCCGAAAAGACCGTAACCGCCGATGACGAGCCGGAAAAGCTCCGCGTTTTCGTGCCGCGAGCAATTGCGGATTTCGCCCCTCGCATCGACCATTCGAAACGATTCGACATCTTCGATAAACGGTTTTAGCCGCAGCCCGCGCCCGTGAATATTGGCGGAAATCGCGCCGCCGAGGCTCAGGTTATCCGCGCCCGTCTGTTTTTGCCGGATGCCGACCTGATGCTTTTTGCCCGCCTGCGCCGTGACCAGATATTCAATCAGCGCGTTCCAACGGATTCCGCTTTCGACTTCGATTAATTCGTTTTGCGGTTCAAACCGCAGAACGCGCGTCATCCCCGACATATCGAGCAAAACGCCGTCCGTTAAGAACTGCTGCCCGCCCATCGCGTGAAAGCCGCCCGCGACCGCAATAAATTTATTCTCGGCTTGAGCGCGCAAAATCGTCGTTTGAATTTCCGCGACCGATTGCGGTTTAACGATTTCCGCGACGCGCGTTTTATTGAGTTTTGAGTGAATATCGTTGACAAAAACCGGCTCCGCTTTGCCGCTCGCCGCGACGCACAACGATTCGCCCTCGGCGAGCGGCAGATTTTCCAGCTCTGAAGCCGACAGGTATCTCTGGCGAAAAGTTTCGGCAGAATCCAGGCTTTGCAGCGAAAAGTTTTCCGGCGCGAGAAAGCTTTCCAGCTCGCCCGGCTTTAATCCCCAGCGGAACGGTTCGCCTTTTTTTTGAAGCCACAAATCGACGAATTTTGAAGAATTGCGAAAATGGACGCGCCCGTCCTGCCCGCGCTCCATAAACGTAAAAGCAAAACGGCTTTCGGGCGCGCCCTGTTCGCGGACAAAGGCGAATATTTTTTTGACTTCTTCCGGTTCGAGATACATCAGCAGACCTTCGGCAATAAAAAGCGTTTTTGCACGCTTTTGAAAAACCCGGTCGCCGGACAAAGCTTCGGCGAAAGATTTTTCCGCCAAATCCAGAGGTACGAAACGCAGGTTTTCGCGCGCCAGCCGGCGACTTTCAATCACGCGTCTTTTCTCGGCGAGCGTCGCCGGGTGGTCGATTTCGATAAAATTTATATTCGGGTAATCGCCGTGCAGCCGAAGCGCGAGCGTGTCGAACCCCGCGCCGAGAACGACGATTTGCGAGAAACCGTCGCCAATCGCAGCGCGCGCGATTTCTTCGAGACGCCGCTTGCGCACCAGGTAATGAAGCTGAATGCCGGGAATAATCAGCTTTTCGAGCGCGTCGAAAACCGGTCGAAAAAATCGCCGCCGCTTCGCCAGAAAAATGAGTTTTTGCGTCAAAGGGCGCGCGCCGGCGAAATATTCCGACAGCGCGACCGTCTGCGGCTCGATTAACGACGCGAGCGTTTTGTTGTCTGCCAGATAAACCGCGCTTTCGGCAATTAGATAAGCCGTCGCGCTTCCTTGATTCGTTTTCATTTTTTTGGCGCTCCTTTTTCAGTTTCCAAGTTTAGGCTCGCGCCAACGAGACAATCGAAAACATTGTGACAGTTTTTAAATTGCCACAATGTTTTTAAGATAAGACTTTGAAGTTGAAATTATTCTTTTTCGTCGCAATTCACGCGCGCGATTTTATAGCTGCCGTCGAAAATTGCCGGGCGCTGTTTGATAATCAATTCCGGTTGGCTCTGCGACTCCCGTAATTTGCAAAGCCGCGCAAAGATTTCCCGAAACGCGCGCCGCTCGGGATAAACCGGAACGTTCAACTCGGCGATTGACCATTCAAAAAGCGGCAGCATTCGCGCGCCGTTCTTGGTTTGAAAAACCGCCTGCTGCGCCTTCGGCGGTAATTTCCCGTAAAAGTTTTCGTCCGTCAGGACGACGGCGATTTCGACGTTGCCCGAATACAAAGCGCCCGAGAGAAACATATCCCACCCGCCGAAAAAACTTAAAACCGGCAGCAGCGCGCTCGCCGCGATGATTGATTTGGCGATTTTCAGACGGCTCGCGTCCTGCATCGTTTGTTTTATTGAGACATCGCTTTTCCAAAACGAACCGACGACCAGCGCGATGAGCGCCGCGTTCCAAACCCAGACAACGCTGTTGTAATCTTCGGCAATCAATAATCCCAAAATCGAGAGGTGCATGAGGACGGCAAAACAAGCTGCTAAATTGCGCGTTTTTCTGTAAAGCAGACCGGCGCCGATAAGCGATTCGATTAACGCGACGGCGATTCCCAGCCAGGCAAACGGGAGCGGCGTCGCCGGAAAGAGATTCTGGAGCGGCGCTAACAATTTGGGCAGCGTTTCGTGCGAAAACGTGAAATTAAGTTTCTGCACGCCGCTCCAAAAATAAAGCGCGGCAATCAAAATCTGCGCGAGCGCGAGTGTTTGGTTCGATTTCGTTTCATCTTCTGTTTGCCAATCAGACAACGCCATGATGACGAGCAGCAGGAAATATTGATAAACCCACGGCTGCAATCTCGTCTGGTCGAAAGAAATCAGCACCAAAGCGGCGACCAGCGCAGTAATGAAAAAGATTTTTCGCCGCGCCGAAAAGGCGATAAAGCCGAGCGCGACGACCAGCACGAGCGTCAGAAGCCTTTCGAGCCAAAGCGGAGCCTCGCCGAAGAGCGGCGCGCGCGGAAAAGTTCTGTCCAACGGAAACCACAATTCGCGCGAAAACAAAATGCCGCCGATAAATCCCCCGCAGACGATAATTCGTAAAAATTTGAGACGATTCAGGCTTTTCAAATCATTCCGGCATTTAAAACGGTGAAAATCACCCGACGACAGCGGCTTCGAGCATTCTGATAATTTCTTCCATGCGGTTTTTATAATAATCGAATTGCGAAGCTTTTCGCGCGCGCTCTAATGCCGCTTTTCCCTTCTCGCCGCTCACATCGACCCCGGCATCGAGCAGTTTCCTGACACCTTTCACCTGTCCGCCGTCAATCGCCGCGAACAGCGCGTTGTAACCGTTTTCGCAGGTGAAATTGAGATTGACGTTATTGGCGACGAGCAGGTCGAAAATCGAAAGCGGAACATTGTCCAGCGTATCGATTTCGGCATTTTCCGCGACGTAGATGAGCGCGGTTTCGCAGCGCTGATATTGCAGGCTGCCCCGAGAATTAAAAACCTTTTGTTGATTGGCGATATTCGGGTCGGCACCGGCTTCGAGCAGTAATTTAACTTTTTCAAGCCGCGTTGTCATCGCGCCGCTGCTGACGGCAATTAACAGAGCGGTCGCGCCTTCCTTACTGCTCGCATTGACCGGAACGCCCATGTCCAGCATTTTTTTAAGCGCCGCGGCATCGCCTTTACGAGCGGCAAACATCAAGTTCGTTTCGCCGCGCTCGTCGACCGCCTGGACGTTCGCGCCGGCTTTAACGAGCATCTCGAAGATTTCGCTCTTGCCATTTTCGAGCGCGGCGCGCAGGGCGCTCTGCCCGTTTTTACAGGTCAGATTCGGGTCAGCCTGCCGCGCGAGCAGAAGTTTTATAAGATTGACGTTATCACGCCGGACGGCGCTCATCAGCGGCGACGTGCAGGAATTATCCGAGCTCTCGTAATTACCGGAAAGCAGATTCGGATTCGCGCCCCGTTCGAGCAGTAAATCGACGATTTCCTTCCGCTCGGATTCGACCGCCGCCAGCAAAGCGGTGCGACCGGCGGAATCCCGCGCGTTGATTGGCGCGCCTTTGGCGAGTAGTTTTTTGAGCGTTCGCGCATAACCCTTGCCGGCGGCGAGATACAAAACCCCGAAATCGAGCTCCGCACCGGCGTCGATTAAAATTTCCGCGCCGGTTTCATAGGCGTTCAGCACGGCGGTTTTTTCCGCTTCCGACGCCGAATAACTCATTCGATACGGGTAAGCGTCGAGATAAACCGCCAGCGGATTTTGCGGCGGGTCGATTTTCGGTCGGACGTTCGCGCCGGCGGCGAGCAGTTCTTTAACGGTCGCGCCGCTGCCCGATTTGGCGGCGAAAATAATCACGGGAACGCCGCCCGCCGTCGGGACGCCGCGCAAATCCGAGGTCGTTAGATTCGGGCTCAGACCGGATTTTATATATTGACGAACCGCCGCCCAATCACCGCCGCGCGCCGCGCCGAAAAACTCGCGCTTTTGCTGCTCGCTGCCGGTTGCCGCTCGCTCGGCGGAAGTTTCGGGAACTTTCAGCAGCTCGATTTTTACCGGTTTATCGCGATTATCTCTTCCGCCGCCCCTTAAAAAACCGAACAATCCGAAATAATCGATGAAAGTGTAAAACCCCGGTTTGTCGATTGCAAAGGGCAGCTCCGTATTGCTGTAACGAAACGGGATGCCGTTTTCAAGTAATCCCTTTTGATTGGTTTTTCCGACGAAGCTTCGCTCAGGGGACTCGGGCTCCGCATAAACAGCACCGTACAAGGAGTAAACCGCCGCGCCGGCAACCGGTTGGTTTTTGTAATCGACGACTTCGAGAAACCCGTAACTCGGACCCAATTCCTGCGCACGGGCTACGGGCGCGAACGCGAAAATTACAAATAAAGCACCGAAAACCGAATTTAAGATTCGCTGACTTTTTCGCATCGTTTTTGAATTCCTGTAAAGTTGAATGGGAAGAGATTTAAAACACCAAATTATAGTCTTAATGATGCACGCCGCCGCCTTCGGGTTTGTCGGCGCAGGTAAATTTTCGCGCCCGTCGATAAAAATTCTTTTGATTGTTTGGCTGGTCGTTCGCTTTTTTACAAATAAATTTATAACCTTTGCCGTTTTCGTGACCACTTATTTATTAGGGCGCTATCAAAAACAAAATCTTGTGATTCCGGGACATCACGGATTACAATAAAAAGATTTCTAATAAATTATTTCAAAATTTGGAGCAGACTTATGAGCAGATTCGACTCGCGTTCTCACTCTTTTCGGGGTTGGGCAGGCATTCTGGGCGGACTGGTTTTAGTAGTTTTCGGCAGCTTTTATTTTTTTAACGTTTCCGCACAAACCGAAAGCCTCGAAAAACCGGCGGAGCAAAATCTCGTCAACGGCAGGCTGGCATTTTCAAGAAGACTTGCCGGACCGACTGCACCTGAAGGGGCGATTATCACTTCCAATCCGGATGGCTCGGGCGCGTCCGGATTGCCGATTTCGACTTCGCTCAGCCCGACCCAACCGGCGTGGTCGCCCGACGGAGCCAAACTCGCTTTTATCGATACTCAACAGGGCTTTGATATATATGTGATTAACGCCGACGGCAGCGGGCAGACTAATTTGACCAATACGCCATCGCCGACACAGGAATCTAATCCGTCGTGGTCGGTGACGGGGAAAATCGCTTACGAGCGCGGCGGGCAAATCTGGACGATGAACGCTGACGGAAGCGGGCAGGCGCAGTTTTCGGGCATTACGCAACCCGGCGGGGCGGCTTATCCGGCGTGGTCGCCGAACGGGGCGAAGCTCGCCTTTGCGAGCAACAACGAAATCTGGGTAATAAACGCCGACGGCACCGGCGAGCAGCGCTTAACAACGAACACCACGGCGGACACCAGTCCGGCTTGGTCGCCGGACGGCTCGAAAATCGTCTTTGCGAAAGGCGGCGGCATCGCCGTTATGAATGCGGACGGTACTAACGAAATACCTCTCGCAAGCAGCGGCAATTCCCCGTCCTGGTCGCCCGACGGAACGAAAATCTCTTTCCGCGGCGGCGCGGCGGGCGGCGGCGTTTACACGATGGATGCGAACGGCAACAATCAGGTCAGAATCGTTGCCGATGTCATCAACTTTCCGCTCTGCTGCGACGTCATCTACGAAAACCCGGCGTGGCAGCCCGTCGCGCAGACGCCGAATACTTTTATTATCAGCGGTCGCGTTTCTTACAATAACTTGCCGCAGAGCGGCGCAACCGTTACTTTAAGCGGCACGACGAACGCCTCAACGACGACCGACGCGGTCGGTAATTACCAATTTTCAGGGTTAGCGGCGGACGGCAATTACACCGTGACGCCGTCTTTGCCAAACTATCTCTTTGCGCCCGCGAACCGCTCATTCAATAATCTGACTTCAAATCAAACCGGTAATTTCGAGGTCGCCGGAGTTTGTACAGGCGGCGGCAGGTGCGTGAAAAACGGGAAGATTGCTTTTGCGCGCAGCGGAGAAATCTACACGATAAACCCCGACGGCACGAATCAGACAAACATCACGAACAACGCCGCAAACGACGGCACGCCGAATTGGTCGCCTTACGGCTCAAATATCATTTTTAACACTGACCGCGACGGCAACAACGAAATTTATCGAATGAACGCCGACGGCACAAATCCCGTGCGGCTGACAAACAATACGGCTTCGGACACGGCGCCCTTTTATTCGCCCGACGGCGCGACGATTGTTTTTACCAGCAACCGCGACGGCAACACCGAGATTTATAAAATGAACTCGGACGGCTCGAACCAAATTCGCCTGACGAATAATACGGCAAGCGATTTCGACCCCGCCTTTTCGCCGGACGGCGCAAAAATCGTTTTCTCAAACTTTGAGAATACGTCGAGGAAACTTGTTACGATGAACACCGACGGCTCGAATCAGCAGCCGATTCCGGGTTCTGATACTCTTTTCGGAGGCTATAATCATCCGTCTTATTCACCCGACGGCTCAAAGATTATTTTTACCTTTACATCTGATACTTCAAGCCAGTTTAGAGTTACCTGGACAATGAATTCGGACGGCACGAATCGCGTGCGGTTTCCTGCCGACGGTCGGGACGGGGCTTATTCGCCCGACGGAACGAAGGTCGTCTACGACTGTTGTGAGTTTAACTCGACCAATCGCCTGAGCACGGCAAATGCCAACGGCAGTTCGATTCAAACTTTCGCGTCAACCACCGCTCCCGCCAGTTTACCCGCCTGGCAGCCGCTTCCTGTCACGCGCCGCACGCCGTTTGATTACGACGGCGACGGACGCTCGGATATTTCGGTTTTCAGAGCGTCTGAAAATAAATGGTATGTCCTGCAAAGCTCGACCTTGTCTCCACGCGACCAGGTCTTTGCCGTCGCCGGCGACATTCCCGCGCCGGCGGATTATGACGGCGACGGAAAAACGGATTTTGCCATTTTCCGCCCGTCTTCCGGCGATTGGTGGTATTTGTCGAGCATTAATAACGCCCAAATCAACGTGCATTTCGGGCAGTCGGGCGACATTCCGCGCCCGTCGGATTTCGACGGCGACGGCAAAACCGATTTCGTCGTTTACCGACCGTCAAACAGCGCCTGGTATCGATTGGGCAGCACCGGCGTAACGTCCATTTTAGCTTTCGGTATCGCGGAAGATAAACCGCTCGTCGGCGATTTCGACGGCGACGGCAAATCCGATGTTGCGGTGTTTCGTCCTTCTTCGGGCGATTGGTGGTACGCGTCTTCCCAGAGCGGGCAGTTTATCACCGTTCATTGGGGCGCATCGGGCGACATTCCCGTTCCCGGAGATTACGACGGCGACTCGAAAACCGATTTCGTCGTTTTCCGCCCGACCGACGGCGGCTGGTATATTCTCTACAGTACGGGAAGTTACACGATTGCAACGTTCGGGACGGTCGGCGATAAACCGGTGGCGGCGGATTACGACGGCGACGGCAAGGCGGACATTGCGGTTTTCCGTCCTTCGAGCGGTGACTGGTATCTGCTCGAAACAACTGCCGGATTCGGAGTTGTGCATTGGGGCATTTCGACCGATATTCCGACGGAAAATGCTTTTCTGCCCTGATTTGCGGGACGAACTGTATTTTTGACTGCGAAAACACGAAAAGGAATTAAATCGATTTAATTCCTTTTCGTGTTTTCATTTGTTTCGCAGAAAAAAATTAATGATGCTCGTGTCCGCCTTCGGGAATATTGCCGTGATAGATTTCCGCGCCCGTCGATAAAAATTCCTTCGCCTTTTCAGCCATCCCGACAGCCAGAGCTTTTTCTTCTTCGAGATTTTGTTCCTTGGCGTATTCGCGGACGTCCTGCGTGATTTTCATCGAGCAGAAATGCGGACCGCACATCGAGCAGAAATGCGCCAGTTTTGCGCCTTCCGCCGGCAGCGTTTCGTCGTGAAATTCTTTGGCTTTTTCAGGGTCTAAGCCTAGATTGAACTGGTCTTCCCAGCGAAATTCAAATCTGGCTTTCGAGAGCGCGTTGTCGCGATACTGCGCGCCCGCGTGCCCTTTCGCCAAATCCGCCGCGTGCGCCGCGAGCTTGTAAGTAATGACGCCTTCTTTGACATCCTGTTTATTCGGCAGCCCGAGATGTTCCTTCGGCGTCACGTAGCAGAGCATCGCCGTTCCGAACCAGCCGATCATCGCCGCGCCGATGCCCGAAGTGATGTGGTCGTAACCCGGCGCGATGTCGGTCGTTAAGGGTCCCAAAGTATAAAAAGGCGCTTCGCCGCAGATTTCCAATTGCTTGTCCATGTTCTCTTTGATGAGATGCATCGGCACGTGACCGGGACCTTCAATCATCGTCTGGCAATCCATTTCCCATGCGATTTTGGTCAATTCTCCGAGCGTTTCGAGCTCGGCAAACTGCGCCGCGTCGTTGGCGTCGGCAATCGAGCCGGGACGCAGCCCGTCGCCTAAACTGAATGAAACGTCGTACGCCGCCATAATCTCGCAAATTTCCCTAAACCTTGTGTACAGAAAACTTTCTTCGTGGTGCGCGAGACACCATTTCGCCATAATCGAACCGCCGCGCGAAACGATGCCGGTCGTTCTTTTGGCAGTCAAAGGAATGTACGGCAGACGAACGCCCGCGTGAATCGTGAAATAATCGACGCCCTGTTCGGCTTGCTCAAGCAGCGTGTCGCGGTAAATTTCCCACGTCAATTCTTCCGCCCGCCCGCCGACTTTTTCGAGCGCCTGATAAATCGGCACGGTGCCGATCGGCACGGGCGAATTCCTGAGAATCCATTCGCGCGTCGCGTGAATATTTTTCCCCGTCGATAAATCCATCACCGTGTCCGCGCCCCAGAGCGTCGCCCAGCGCATTTTTTCGACTTCTTCTTCAATCGACGAAGCAATCGCCGAATTGCCGATATTGGCGTTGATTTTCACCAGAAAATTGCGCCCGATTGCCATCGGCTCGGATTCCGGGTGATTGATGTTCGCCGGGATGATGGCGCGCCCGCGCGCGACTTCTTCGCGGACGAATTCGGGCGTCACGAATTTCGGCAACGCCGCGCCGAAGCTGTTCCCGGCGTGCTGATGATAAAGCGACGAGCGGTCGTTCTCAAGCCCCTGCTGCATCGCTTCGAACGCGATTTGGCGTCCCAGGTTTTCGCGAATCGCGACGTATTCCATCTCGGGCGTGATAATTCCCTGTTTGGCGTAATGCATCTGCGAGACGTTTCTGCCTGTCTTTGCGCGAAGCGGCGCGCGTTTCAAGCCCGGAAATTCTTCCAATTTTCCTCTATCTTTTATCTTCGCGACTTCTTCCGCGCCTTTCGTCAGATAGCCGTTATCCTGCGGCAGAATCTCGCGTCCCGTGTATTCTTCAACGTCGCCGCGCTTCAATATCCACTCGCGCCTGACGCCCGGCAAGCCTTCGCGCACGTCGCATTTCACCTGCGGGTCCGTCCAGACGCCGCTCGTGTCATAGACGCGGACGGGCGGATTTTCCTCTAAATTGCCGTCAAAATCCTTCGACGCCGTTAAAGCGATTTCGCGAAACGGGATGCGCAGGTTGTGTTTGTTTTGATTGATTGTATTACCGTTGGTTTCAACGTAGATTTTGCGCGACGCCGGCAGTTTGACCTCGTCGCTCGTTTTTTCTTTCAATTCTTCTGTCATTTTTTTTCTCCCTTCGTCGGTGTTAGCCGTAGCAGGTTCAAAGGATAACGCCCGTCACAGGCGAATCTCAGCTATTCGTATAGCTCTCCTGAAAATTGCTTAAAACGAGTTTATCAAATACCAGGCAGAAAACGCGACTACTGACAAACCAATCCAA
>DASWRC010000282.1:0-32599 GCA_036403375.1 Pyrinomonadaceae bacterium | reverse complement strand
CGGAGCCGTTGCTTCAAATAATGCGCCGGTCAATATGTATTCCAACGGTGCTCCGGCAGCTGCTATGAACCCGCAGGTTTGCGGGCTTGCCGGCGGAAATCAACCGCATAATAATATGCAACCGTATTTGGGTATGAACTATATTATTTGTTTGTTCGGAATTTTCCCGTCGCGCAATTAATTGGTTTTAGTTTTTTGAAATAGGACGGATTTCACTGTCATTTGTCGGTGTCCGTCCTTTAGTTAATTAGTTAATTCTATTTCCAGATCACATTCATTTTCAACCGAGGTGAATAAGGGTTTGGCGTGTAAATTTTAAAGAAAGAAATTAAAAGGTGTCCCGTCATGAAAAAAATAAACTCGAAAACCAGAAGCCTGTCAATAAGCTTTTTATCGTTTCAAATGCTTTTTATCATCACATTTTCGCTGATTATGAATCCGGTTGCGGCTTTAGCCGGAAACAGGGCGAATCTTGAAAGGTTACGCCCCAATTTATCTCAAATATCCGATTCCGGGAACAAAGAAACCCAGCCGGCAAAACAGGACGACCCTTTAGCTCCGACAACGGTTTTTTCAAATCCGGCGGCGATTAGCGTTCCTGATTCTACATCGAGCAGCGTTCAATCCAACATTACCGTTTCTGGAATGGCGGGAACGATTTCCACCGTAAACCTGACGTTAACCGGGCTTACTTCTTGTGACGTAAATGCCTTGGATATGCTGCTTGTCGGTCCGGGCGGGCAGAAATATATTTTCATGTCGGATGTCGGCGATTTTCTTGGACCGGTATCTAATATCAATTTAACTGTCAGCGACGCCGGCGCGACCCAACTGCCGAATACGGGTGCATTACCTTCCGGCACGTATAGACCTGCCAACTACTCGGATATATTAGATAGTTTTCCATCACCCGCGCCCGCTGGTCCGTATTCTTCCGCCGGACCGGAAGGGTCGCCTGCGCTTAGTTTAACGAATGTTTTCGGCGGTTCATCTTCTATCAACGGAACATGGTCTTTATTTATCGCGGACACTATCGCATTATGTGGAGCAGGCTCAAATATTTCGGGCGGATGGTCATTGGATATAACATCCGCCGCTGCCGCGTCGTCGACAACCGTTGTCAGCGGTTCGCCGAATCCCTCGTTTAGGAATCAGGCGGTAACGATTACTTCGACGACGACCAGTTCAAGCACCGTTAATTCAGGAACTGTAACTTTTGTTGACAGCACGACGAGCGTTACTTTGTGCAGTAATGTTCCCGTCAACGGAAGCGGCGTGGCGACCTGTAGTGCCCCCGCCAACACTTTATCGGAGCGCAGGCATCTAATTCAGGCGAATTACGCCGGCAATGCGACTTTTGCGCCAAGTAGCGGAAGTTATACCCAAACCGTCAATTGTCCAGTCACGCAAGTCGGCAATACGTTTACCAACGGATGCGGCATAACGCTTGTCGATGCCGGTGTCAACACCTCAATTCCGTATCCGTCAAACATCGTAGTTTCGGGGCTTTCGGGCTCGATTTCAAAAGTTACGCTTGCATTAAATAACGCGACGTTTGCGAATACGACCGACCAAAACTTTTTACTGGTCGGTCCGGCAGGACAAACCTTTGTCTTTATGTCTGACGCCGGCAGTTCGGTCGCGTCAACGGGCGTGACGTTAACATTTGACGATGCTGCGGTTAATGCATTACCAAGTAGCGGCTCGATTGCGACCGGAACATATCGTCCAACAGATTACAATACTGACTCTGAGTCATATCCGGCACCAGCACCGGCGGGACCATATAACTCGCCAGCGCCGACCGCTTCGGCAACGTTCGCTTCGGTTTACGGCGGCGCAGCCCCGAATGGCACGTGGAGCCTGTATCCGGTTGACGATTCAGGCAGTTCGGGCGCAGCCGGCACGATTGGCAGTTGGAGCTTAACGTTTACCACCACCGGCGATTCTCCGACGACGACAACAGTTTCGGGCACTCCGAACCCGTCAACCACGGCGCAGGCGTTTCTGGTAACGGCAAATGTGACAAGCTCATCGACAGTCAATGCGGGAACGGTTACATTCCGTCGCGGCGCGACGATTTTGTGCGCGTCTGTTGCCGTCTCAAGCGGCACGGCGACGTGTAATGTGGCGGCACTTCCGCAGGGCAGTTACGTGATTACCGCCGATTACAACGGCTCGCCGGGACAATTTAACATTAGCAGCGGCAGTTACACACAGACGGTCAACAGCCCGACGGTAGTGAGCTGTCTTAATTTCGCCAATAATGGCGGAATAACGGTTACAAATTCGTCAACCGGCAATCCTTATCCTTCGAACATTATTGTCAGCGGTTTAGGCGGAACTATAACAAAAGTTACCGTGTCCGTTAACGGGCTGACGACCGCAACGCCAGATGATCTGGATTTACTACTTGTTAGTCCGACCGGACAAGCTTTGCTGTTCATGGGCGACGCGGGCGGTTCAAACGCGCTTTCCAACATCAACCTGACGTTTGATGACGCGGCTGGCAGTTTATTACCGGATTCGACGGCGATTACAAGCGGAACGTGGAAGCCGACTTCCCAATCGGGCTTTGATAGTTTCCCAGCCCCCGCGCCGGGAAGTATCACCCTCGCAGCGCCGGAAGGAGCGGGAACATTAGCCCTTTTCAACGGCATCGTGGCGAACGGAACGTGGAGTCTTTACTCGGTTGAAGATTCGGGCGACGGTCAGAATGCGACGATTACCAATTGGAGCCTGACGTTTACGCTGTCGGCAGTAGCGACGACAACCAGCGTAACTTCAAATGCAAATCCGTCGGTATTCGGTCAGCCTGTGACCTTTACCGCAACCGTCTCCACAGCCGGGTTGGGAACGCCGACCGGAAACGTTCAATTCCTGGACAACGGATCACCAATCGGCGGTGCGGTCGCGTTAAACGGTTCAGGTCAGGCGCAGGTCACCACCTCGTCGCTTACGGTCGGAGCCCATACGATAACCGCGCAGTATGCCGGTTCTTCGTCGGCGTGTAACGGGACATTTAATTCCAGCAGCGGTTCGTTGAATACTAACCCGCAGACGGTTAACAAAGCCAACACCACGACCGGGGTTGCTTCATCGAGTAATCCGGTGGGCACGGGCATTCCGGTGACGTTTACGGCAACGGTCAGTCCGGTTGCGCCGGGTGCGGGAACACGTACGGGAACGGTAACTTTCCGGCGAAACGGAGTCCCGATTTGCACCGGTGTCGCAATCAACGGCAGCGGTCAGGCGACTTGTAACATAACGTTTACGATTGCCGGAAACTACAATATCACTGTAGTTTATAGCGGCGACGCAAACTTTAATGTGAGTACCAGCTCAACGTTGGTTCAGCAGGTTGTCGGACCGACGGCGGCGGCGGTCGGCATCAGCGGACGGATTGTTTCGCAGGAATCCGGACGTGCCGTTTACAACGCTCGCGTCGTAATGGTTACTTCGGACGGACAAACGCACGTCGCAATCACGAATCCGTTCGGATACTTCCGGTTTACCGAAGTTCCGTCCGGTGCGGTTTACACTTTCACGGTCACCGCGAAAGGCTACCAGACGCAAAGTGTTATCAGAGACGTTGTCGATGAAATAACGGACTTGGATATTTTGCTTGAAAATCAGTAAATTATCCTGAACTGGCAATTCTTTGCTAAACTTAATGCGAAGCGTGTTCAAATTTTCACTTTGAACACGCTTCTTTTTGTCATAAAAAGAGATGTCAAAAGAAAATTTAAATCAATTCTGCCTATCTGTTCTCGCTGATTTAGAACTGCAGAAGCAATTACGCAAATTAACTGACCGCGATGAATTTATCGCGCATGTTATTGAACTAAGCAAAGAATCGGGCTTTGAAATTTCGCGCGAAGACGTTGACGGTCAACTGCGCGAGAATCGTCACCAGTGGTACGAAAGATGGATATGAAAAATAATTTAGAAAACTTTCGCGATTGGCTTCCCGTAAGAGGCTTCTTTCGCGAAAATCAGGCTTTTATTGACTGGTGTTTCTTCGGCAAAGAGCGTCTGACCGAGCCGTTTTTTGATGATTCTGTTTTAAAACGTTTTCGCGAGCCGTTTAATTTACTCTTTCGACATCAAACGCCGATAGAATTTTTGGGTGAATTAAACGACCTTTCCGAAGGCTTGAAACCCGACGGATTTATTTTTCATCTTTCGCGTTGCGGTTCGACTCTCACATCGCAGATGCTTGCCGCGCTCGAACAAAATATAGTCATTTCCGAAGCCTCGCCGGTTGATTTTGTCCTTCGCGCCGCCAAAATTGACAAAAAAACGCGCATCCGGTGGCTCCGATGGGTCATAAATGCGCTTGGACAAAAAAGAAATTCACTGGAAGAAAACTTTTTCGTCAAGCTCGACAGTTGGAATATGCTGGAAATAGGCGTTATAAAGCGCGCATTTCCCGATGTTCCCTGGATTTTCCTTTATCGCAATCCGGTCGAAATCATCGTTTCGCACATCCGGCAGCCCGGTGCGCACATAGTTCCGGGCTTAATTAAGGGAATTTTGCCCGAATTTGAATCGGATTTGCCGGTCACGCGTGAAGAATATTGTGCGCGGGTCTTGGGAAGAATTTGCCGAAGCGCTCTCGACGCGCTCGAAAACAGTGAAGGCTTGGCGGTTAATTACACTGAATTGCCGGCGGCGGTAAATGAAAAAATTCTCAAATTTTTCAATGTTTCATTAAATGATAAAGACCTTGAAAAAATGCTTGCCGCCGCGCAGTTTAATGCAAAAAATCCGGGTCTGAATTTTTCCGCCGACAGTGAGAAGAAGAAAAAGGAAGCGAGCGCGGCGGCGTTGAGCGCGGCTGAAAATTTTGTAAATCCTTTTTACGAACGACTGGAAGAGATTCGAAAAAACGCGCCGGCAAACTTGCCTGTGATATAATTTGATGTTTAGAAGACAAACAAGGAAAGGGTTATATAAATTGTGAAAAAGATAGAAATAATTCCGCTCGGCGGAATCGGCGAATTCGGGATGAACTGTATGGGAATTCGCTTTGACGACGAGATGATTGTCGTTGATGCGGGAATGGGATTTCCTGAAGAAACGCCCTATGGCGTCGATATTTCGATTCCGAATTTTGATTTTCTGGACGAATATCGCGAAAACCTGCAGGCGCTCATTCTGACGCACGGGCACGAAGACCACATCGGCGCGCTGCCGTATTTTTTGAAGAAATTCAATTTGCCGGTTTACGCTTCTCGTTTTACGATGGCGCTGGCGGAAAAAAAACTCGACGAGCATCGGATGCTCGATGAAGTCCTTCTGCATCGCGTTCGTCCGAACCAGATTGTCGAAATCGGCAGCTTTAAAATCGAATTTATACACGCTTCGCATAGCCTCGTCGATTGCTTTTCGCTCGCCATTAAAACACCGCTCGGAACCTTGATTCACACGGGCGATTATAAGATTGACGAAACGCCGGTTATCGGAAAACCCTACGATTTGCAGACGCTTTCAAAATACGGCGAAGAAGGAGTGCTCGCGCTGCTCGGCGATTCAACCAACGCGACGGTCGAAGGCAGAACGCCGTCCGAGCAAGCCGTGATTCCGGCGTTTGAAGAAATTTTTGAAAACACGGACGGACGAATTATCGTTTCGACGTTTTCGTCTTCGATTCACCGGCTGCAGATTGTGTTCGATTTGGCTTATGAATTTGATCGGAAAGTCTGCGTTCTCGGGCGTTCGATGCAGAAAAACGTCGAGCTTGCCGACGACCTCGGACTGCTTCAGATTCCGCATGACACGCTCGTCGATTTAGGAACTTCGCGAACGCTCAACGATGACGAAATCGTCTATATTATCACTGGTTCGCAGGGCGAAAATCGCGCGGCGCTCTGGAATATGGCGGCTTCGAGCTATAAGGGGCTGGAAATCGAAAAGGGCGACACGGTCGTGCTCTCGGCGCGCATTATTCCGGGCAACGAAAAAAATATTTCGCGGCTTATCGGCAACCTCTACAAGCGCGGCGCGAATATTATCGAGGAAAAGCGCCGGCTTATTCATGTCTCGGGTCACGCCTCGCAGGAAGACATCAAGATTATGGTCGAAACTTCGCGCCCGAAATACGTCGTGCCGATTCACGGCGAATACCGGATGCTGTTTCGACATAAAGAATTTATCAAAAATCACATTGCGGGCTACGAGGACGAAAACATTATCCTGATTGAAAACGGCGACGTTTTGGAATTTGACGAACTCGGCGCGCGCGTCCGTGAAAAACATGAGCTGAACCGTACGTTTATCGACGAAGAATCGTTAGGCGAAATCGAATACGACATCATCCGCGAGCGCAAAAAACTCGCTTACGGCGGCGCGGTTTCGTTGGTCGTGAAAATCGACAAAGACAAAAACCAACTGGCGGGCGAGCCGCAGGTTACTTTTCAGGGCGTCGCCGGCATTGACCCGACCAACGGTTTTGCGGGCGAAGTCAAACGAGCGGTCGCCGGAGTGATTGCGGCGATGAAGCCCCAGGAAATTGCCGACAAAAACTGGCTTCAGGAAAACGTAAGGATTCATTTAAAAAGGTTTTTGCAAAAAGAAACGGGCACCAAACCCGTTATTGTAACGACTATTGTGGAAATTTAACCAAAAATAAAAAGCCGGCTCCCGAGCCGGCTTTTTCGATTACGGAAGCTTCACGCTGTTTAAATTCCAATTGACGTAAAGGTCTTTCGGGTCTGTTTCGCGCACCCATGTGACGAGCTTTTTAAAGTCCGAAATCGAGTTGATTCCGATGCAGCCGGCAGTTCCCGGACTGGTCGATTTGTTCCAGTCGATATGAATTTCGATATTACCGCGGCGGGTTGTGCCCGGCTCGACATAATCGAGAAATATCTTTGCCGGACCAAGCCCGGAATCCCAGACCCTGCCGCTGTAGTTGTCCTTGCCGCCTGCCCACTGGATGTTGCTGAGACGCCATTTTCCTTCCGGCAAAGGCTCAAAAGAACCGCGCTGGCTGTCCTTTCCGGTGCGGAAAAATTGATGGCGCGACGAGCCGGAAACAACGCTCAGCGAATCGATCGCCTGCCCGTCTTTGAAGTATTGAAGATTGAGCTTGAAGCAGCCGCTCGTATCTTTTTGCCCGGTTTTCGTCAGCAGCAGATAATTCTTTCCGGGAACCGGCGTGCCGGTCGGCGTATGAATTGCTGCCGGTGCGGCAGAATCCGTGCCCCAGAGTTTTGCCCATGTGTTTTTTCCGACCTTTCCATCGGCTTCGGAAGTGCCCATCGTGTCGGCTTGGAATTTTCTGACGGCATCGTCCGTTCCTCTGCCAAAAATCCCGTCGATTTCCGAGTTGTAATAACCTAAATCAGTGAGACGCGTTTGCAGCTCGCGAATGTCGGAGCCTTTTATGCCGTCGTCGGCGTCGTTCATTCCTCTTATCAAAAGGGCGCGTTCGAGCGTCGGTTTATCGGCAACCGGCGGGATTTCGGATGTTTTCCCGAGCACCTCGATACGCTCTCCGTCAGGAATTTTTTGTTCGCTCTTGGCAATCTTAAAGCTTTTTGCATTCGGATACTGTTGAAGAATGTCAATCAGGTCTTCTTTGACCGCGCTTTTGAGCACCAGAATTTCGACGACCTTTTCACCGTCGAGCGCGACAACCACGTTGTTGTCGCCGTCGCGATAAGCTTCGAGCACCGTGACTTTATCCTGCGGGGAATCGGCGGTTTCGAGCGGCGTGCCCTGATTGTCGTTTTTCTCGAACAACTCGCGTTCTTCGCGGCGGCGATTTGTCAATCCCGGTAGAGCCGTTTTGACGCCGTTGAGGGTTCCTTTATTCCATAGCCCGAAAGCGGCGGCGGCGGCTTGGAAATCGCCTTCTTTGAGTTTTCGTAAAATTGTGCTGCCCTGAAAACCGCCGACGCCGATGTTATAGCAAAGACACACGATGGCGTCAAACTGATTTTGGTTAAGGTTGATGCCGGCGAGAGTTTTTTCAAGGGTTTTGACCATTTGGTCGACTTCGAATTTCAGAAACGATTCGGCTTCCGGTTCCGAAGTCTGGTCGCCGAGCTTAACTTTCCGTCCGTCGGGATACCTGATTGTTCCGTATCCGATTGTCGGAATTTTGACCGGGTCGAGATAAGCATCCATTCTGAAACCTTCCCATTTCTTTATTAAATCTAAGCAATTTTGTGAAATTTTCATTATTTTATAGCCTCCAAAATTTTAAAGTAGAATATTCCTAAACCGGAAATCACCGCTTTGACTAAATCCTCAGAATTTTGTTGATTACGCGGGATTCTCCGAACGTATTTCCATTGAAATCATGAACAAGTTGAAAGAAAACTCGGGGTAATTTCAATTGGCAATGGCAGCCGTTAAGAATGCGGAAAAATGCCGAAAAAAGCACAAAAATAAATGTGTCATGTGGAACAATTTCGCATATAATCTTTCGGGCTAAAATACTTATAAGGCATTTTCACAATTTATGCAACAAAAATTTTATTTGACGTAAATTGCCGTTCCTAATTATCCGGGCAGGACTTTTTAGTGCAAAATTGTCTGATGACTCAAAAAATTTCGGAATTGTTAAAAAGCACCAGAATCGAGGTTTCGGCGGAAACTTTCACGCTGCTCTCCGTGACAAATGAACAATGGCTGCGGCTGCTCGAAAGTCCCGAACTGAGCCCTCGGATGACCGCTCCGTTTATGATTTTCAAAGACCGCTGGGAAGTAACGCTGCTGGTTGACGAGACCGATTTTGCGGCAATGCGCGTCGGCTTGCGCGAGGCGCGAACCGAACGCGGTTTCCGGCTTTTGAGTTTCGACATAGAGCTGGATTTTTCGGTTTTCGGGTTTCTCGCGTTTGTTTCGGAAAAGCTTGCGGCGGCGGAAATTCCAATCGTCGCGCTCTCGGCATTTTCGCGCGACCACCTGCTCGTAAAACAGGAAGATTTAGCCAAAGCGCTGAAAATTTTAAGCGAATTTGTCGAGGAATTGTGTTAAATTTAGCCACAGTCAACGCAAAAATTTTTAAGGAAACAAATAAACTTTGTATTTTCAGTGAACTGGGCGGCAAATTTTATGTTTTGGAAAGATAAAATCGTCTTTTTAACGGGCGCGTCGAGCGGCATCGGCGAGGCGTTGGCAATTGAAATCGCCAAACAGGGCGCGATTCTCGGGCTTCTCGCGCGGCGCGAGGAATTACTCAAAACGCTCGCCGAAAAATGCGAAGCCGAAGGCGGCAAGGCGCGCTATTTTGCGTGCGACGTGGTCGATGCTCAAGCCGTGCAGAAGGCGGCAGACGATTTGCGCGCAGAATTCGGGCGCGTCGATATTTTGATTGCCAACGCCGGTATCGGCGGAAAAGAGAAGGAAACGCAGAATCTTCAGCCGGAATTCGTCAAAAAGGTGATTGATATAAACCTGATGGGCGCGGTCAATTCGGTTTACGCCGTCCTGCCGCAGATGCTCGAACGCGGCAGCGGGCAATTGGTCGCCGTTTCGTCGCTCGCCGGTTTTCGCGGGCTGCCGAAATCGGCGGCTTATTCCGCCAGCAAAGGCGCAATGACGAATTATTTTGAAAGCGTTCGCCTCGATGTTCAGGCGCGCGGCGTGGCGGTCACGATTATTCAGCCCGGATTTATCAAAACGCCGCTCACGGCGGGCAGAAAAAACAAGCTGCCGTTCGTCATGGAACTCGACACGGCGATTCCTTTTTTCCTGAACGCCATCGAAAAACGCAAAAAATTCGCTGCCTTTCCGTGGCAGCTCGCGTCGTTTGTCCGTTTGGGCAGAATTTTCCCCGCCTGGCTGTACGACAAAATAGCTGGCGGCGCGAAGTATCGCGAATAAATGCTAATCGTTAACTGTTAAATATCTTTCGCGTCATTTACAATTAACGATTAGCATTTACCTTCGAACCACAACAATTTATGGACATTTTTTCAGCGATTATTCTCGGCATCGTTCAAGGACTGACCGAATTTATCCCGATTTCTTCGACGGCGCATCTGGTTTTTGCGAGCCGTTGGACGAATATTTATAACGGAAATCCCGAGCAAATCACGGCGACGATGGCAGTCATTCAGCTCGGCACGCTGCTCGCGGCTTTCGTCTATTTTGCCGGTGATATTTTCGGCATTTCAACCGCTTTCATCCGCGACCACTGGAATTTAGTGACCAAAAAACGAAGAATGCGGTTTTCGGGAACAAACGGCATTCGTCCGCTTTGGATGTCGGACGAGTCGTGGCTCGGGTGGCTGATAATTATCGGCTCGATTCCGATCGGGACGCTTGGACTGATTTTCAAAAAAGTCATCGAAGGACCGGCGACGAAAAATCTCTGGGTAATTGCGATAATGATGATTGCGATTGCCGTACTTTTGACCTTTGCCGAAATTGTCGGCAGCCAGCGCAAAGAGTTGAAAGATTTCGGTTTATTCGATTCGTTGGCAGTCGGTTTCGCGCAGGTTCTGGCATTGATTCCCGGGGCGAGCCGGTCGGGTTCGACGATTATGGGCGGTCTTTTAGCCGGACAAAAACGCGAGTCGGCGGCGCGCTTTTCGTTTCTGCTGATGATTCCGGCAATCACGGCAAGCGGTCTTTTGGAATTAAAGGAAGCCATCCAGAAAAATCTGCTTTCGAGCGACGATTTTATGGCGCTTGCCCTCGGTACAATCGTCGCCGGGATTGTCGGCTATTTTTCAATCTGGTTTTTGCTCGCTTTCCTCAAAAAACGCACGACCGCCGTTTTTATTATTTACCGAATCATCGTCGGTGTTATAATTCTCATATTGCTCGGGAAAGGCGTTCTGAATCCGCTGGTGTAAATTGGGTTTCAAGCAACAGGTTTCAGGTTTCAAGTTAGAACAACCTGAAACCTGTTGCTTGAAACTTGAAACTAAAAATGATGAAGCGTTGGACAATCCAAAAACATGACCGCGAAGATGTCGTCAGACTTTCAAATGCGCTGCGAGTTTCGCCGCTGCTTGCCGCTTTGCTGATTTCGCGCGGGTTTGAAACCGAAAGTAAAGCGCAGAAATTTCTAAATCCGTCTTACGAAGATTTGCACGAGCCGTTATTGCTGAAAGATATGCAAAAAGCGGTCGATAGAATCCAAAAGGCAATAGAAGAGGGCGAAAAAATTCTGATTTGGGGCGATTATGACGTTGACGGGACAACCGGCACGGTCGTTTTGCGAAAGGCTTTGGAAATTTTGGGCGGGGCAACCGGCTTTCACGTTCCGAATCGTTTTACCGAAGGGTACGGTTTGAACATTCCGGCGCTCGAAAAAGCAAAAGAGAACGGTTATTCGCTCGTCATTACGGTCGATTGCGGCAGCACGGCGTTTGAACCGATTGCGTGGGCGCGGGGCGCGGGAATGGACGTGATTGTCACCGACCACCATTTGACGAAAGACGAAGGTTTGCCGGACGCTTTCGCGGTTGTTAATCCGAACCAGCCGGATTGCGATTACCCGGACAAAAATCTGGCGGGCGTCGGCGTCGCCTTTAAATTGGCGCACGCCCTTCTGAGGGAAAAAGGCAAGGAAAATCTCGTTAAAGGTTTTCTGAAAGTCGTCGCCATCGGCACGATTGCCGATATTATGAAGCTCACGGGCGAAAACCGCGCGATTGTCAAAATCGGCTTGCAGGATTTGCCGAAAGCTCATAATTACGGGCTCAAAGCCCTGATGGAAGTCGCCGAATGCAAGTCCGAAATGACGAGTTATCACATCGGTTTCCGTATCGCGCCGCGCATTAACGCCGCCGGGCGAATGGACGTGGCGCGTCATGTCGTCGAGCTTTTTGAGGCGGAAACATTTGAAAAAGCGCGCGAACTGGCGGACGTTTTAAACAGCCGCAATATGGAGCGGCAAAAAATTCAGCGCGAAATTACCGAGCTTGCGCTTCTGGAATATCTCGAAAACGGCGGAAGCGCCAAACAAACTCACGTCGCGGTCGTGGCGGGCGAAGGCTGGCATCGCGGCGTCATCGGTTTGGCGGCGTCGAAAATATCCGAAAAACTTCATCGCCCGTCAATCGTCATTTCAATCGAAAACGGCATCGGGCATGGCTCGGCGCGTTCGATTGCCAATTATCACCTGTTAAAGGGCTTGGATTCCTGCAAAGAGCTTTTCGAGCAATTCGGCGGTCACGCGGCGGCTGCCGGAATGAAAATCAAGGCGGAAAATATCGCCGCGTTGGGCGAAAAACTAAACGCGCACGCCGTTGAAAATCTAACGGACGACGATTTGATTCCCGAAATAAAGATTGACGCCCAGGTTTCTTCGCAAACGCTCGATTTATCAATCGTCGAACAATTAAAAATGCTCGAACCGTTCGGCGCGGGGAATCCGAAACCGGTTTTTGTGACGAAAGATTTGTTTTTGGTTGACGAACCGTTCGTGATGAAAGAAAAACATTTGAAAATGCGGCTTGCCGACACGCAGGGAAAAACCTTTGAAGCCGTCTGGTGGGACGGCGTCGAAAAATCAAAAGAGCAAACGCTTAAACCCCGAACCCGCATCGAATTAGCTTATACGCCCGAAGCAAACACCTGGCAGGGAAATACGAAGCTTCAACTTGTCGTAGAAGATTTAAGAACGGATAATTAATCCGAATGAGGAGATAAATGGATTTAGGTGTTAAATGCCGGGAATTCAAAACTCGTCGAAGATTTTAATTTTTAATGCTTGTACAAGACGCCAAACGCCCGGAAATCAAAAAATTGCAGAAGCGCGCCAATCTGCCGAAGTATTTTCGCGCCGGTGCGATAGCGGCTTTGGGCGTGACGCTGCTGGCAATCGGCATCGGGTTTTACATGGCGCGCAACAATACCGAGTTTCGCCTGAAACCCGAGCACGCCAAACTTTCAAAAGACGTGGTCGCGGAAGTCAACGGTTACGAGCGGACGGAAACCGACAATGATGTCAAAAAGTATTACATCAAAGCCGATAAAATGACGACGTTTGCCGACAATCATCAGGAACTTGAAAATGTCTTTTTACAGGTTTTTGACGAAACGGGCGACAATTCCGACCGGATTACTGCGCAAAAAGCTCTGTACATTCCGGCGGAAAATAAAAATTTTACGGCGTATTTTGCGGGCAAAGTCAATATCGAGACGCGCGACGCGCTGAAGGTTAAAACCGAGCAGGTTTTCTATAAAAAAGAAACGGGAACGGCGGAAGCCGAAGAGCAGGTCGAATTCGAACGCGGGAATATTACCGGAAAATCGTTCGGCGCGCTCGTCAAAATCAACGAAAAACGGCTTGAATTGATGAAGGACGTTGAAATTAACGCGTTTGCCCTGAATCCGTCGGACGAGCTGGCGCGCAGCAACATTCAAAGCGCGAAGATTACCGCAAACTACGCGATGTTTGACCAGTTGGCGGAAAAAATCGAGCTGTCGGAAAACGTTTTTATCAGCATTATTCCGAACACAAACAATTCTGAAATGTCGCAGCCGACCGATATTAAGGCGAATCACGCGACCGCCGGTTTTGAAAATAAAGAAATCCGGCAGATAGATTTGAACGGCAACGTCGAGGTTTATCAGAAACCGACCGGCGCGAATTCAAAATGGACGCGCACGAAAGCCGACAGGGCGACGGCGAAAATCGAGAAGGAGCTGAAATCAGTTGAATTGACCGAAAATGTCGATATCGAAACGGCGTCAAACGATACGAAACCGACGAAAATCAATTCGGGCTACGCGCTTTACGAAAAAGACATCGACCGTTTCCAACTCAAAAACGACGTTCACATCGTCACCATCGAAGACAATAAACCGACGAATATCAAGGCGTCGGAAGCCGTCTATGAACAATTGAACGGCAGAATATTTTTAAACGGAAATTCGGAAATCGACAACGGCACGGAATATTTACGCGGCGATATAATGACGGCTCTGCTTTACCCGAACAAAAAGGTCAAGTATTCAAACGCAAAGGGAAACGCCTATCTCAAACAAAATTCGCCGGAAAGAACAACGGAAGTTTCGGCAAACGAGCTGAACGCGACCTTTAACGAAAACCAGCAGCTGCAGGCGGCAAACGCCGTCGGCGCAGGCAGCGCAGTTTTGACACCAACTCAGGCGCAGGAGGAATATTCAAAAGTTTCAATGAGCGCACCCAACGCGATTCATCTCGTTTTTCGCGGCGCCGGGCTGCTCGAACAGATGAATACGGACGGGCGCACCACGGTTCAGCTCAACGCGCCGAAAACGAGTCCGGACGCGGCAAATAAAAAGCTGACTGCCGATTCCGTAAAAACATTCTTTAATGCAAACGGCAGGGATTTAACCAAAGCCGAAGCGGTCGGCAGCGCCGAACTTTACATCGAGCCTTTGCAGGCGGCTGAAGCAAATTACAAAACGACCATCAATGCGCCGCGTTTCGACTGCGAGTTTTTCCCGACTGGCAACAACGCGCGCCTATGCACCGGGCAAACGAAAACCAAAACCGTGCGCGTGCCGACCATGCCGACCGATAAACGCGGCGTGCAAACGCTGATTGCCGATAAATTGACGGCGCAGTTTAGCCAGCAGACGAATGATGTTCAAACATTCGACGCCGCCGGCGACACGAAATTTACCGAGCTTGACCGCAACGGGATTGCCGAAACGATTAATTTTACGGCAGGGGACGAAGTCGTCCGTTTGCGCGGCGGCGAGCCGACCGTCTGGGATTCGCGGGCGCGCGCCAAAGCGAACGAAATCGACTGGGACACGCGCGGCGAAAAATCTTTCCTGCGCGGCAATGTGGCGACGACTTATTACAATCAAAAACAAACCGGCGGCGCGACGCCGTTCGGCGATACGAATAAGCCCGTCTTTGTGACGGCGGCAAACGCCGAGTTTAATCACCGGGAAGAAACCGGGCTTTACACCGGAAACGCGCGCGCGTGGCAGGATAATAATTATGTGCGCTCGGACCGTCTGCTGCTCAAACAAAAAGAAGGACAGCTCACGGCGGAAGGCGCGGTGCAGAGCGTTTTGTACGACGCGAAAAAGAAAGATAAAGGAAAAGAAACGACCGTTCCGGTTTATGCGTCCGCCAATAAATTATTTTACAATCGTGAAAACCGGCTTCTGCGCTACGAGGAAAACGTCGATATTCGGCAGAGCACAGACCGGATTACAGCCGGAAAGGCGGACATCTACATGAACGAGCAAAACGAGATGTCGAAAACGATTGCCGAAACGGCGGTCGTGATTACGCAGCCGAACCGGCGCGCGCTCGGCGACTGGGCGCAGTATACGGCAGACACGGAAGTCGCGATTTTGCGCGGCAATCCGGCAAAAATCGAGGACGCCGAAAACGGTTCGTCGCAGGGCGCGGAAGTAACGGTGTACATGCGCGAAAATCGCGTCGTCGGCGAATCGCAAACCGAGCAGACAAACACGGGCAGAACGCGCTCGGTTTATAAGGTAAAGAAAAACGAATAATCAGTGATGGCGCAAATTTCCGCGAACAACGGGACAAACTCTTCAAACGGCAATCACGCACAGGTGTTTGCCGATTCTTTATCCGCGCTGCACCTGCAAAAAACCTACGGTCGCCGCCGCGTCGTCGATGACGTCAGCCTGTCGGTCGAGCAGGGCGAAGTGGTCGGATTGCTGGGCGCAAACGGCGCTGGCAAAACGACGACTTTTTATATGATGGTCGGGCTTGAACGCGCCGAAAACGGGAGCATTTTTCTGAACTCGCAGGACGTGACGACCCTGCCGATGTATCTTCGCGCGCGGCTCGGGCTTGGTTATCTTCCTCAGGAGCCTTCGATTTTTCGTAAAATGTCGGCTGAGCAAAATATTCTGGCAGTTCTGGAAACAATGAAAATGTCGCGCGCCGAAAGATTTGCGCGGCTCGAAGAATTGTTGGAAGAATTCGGCGTCGCGCACGTCCGCAAAACACGCGGCGACGCGCTTTCGGGCGGCGAGCGGCGGCGCGTCGAAATCGCGCGCTGTCTGGCGACCGAGCCGCAGTATATCCTGCTCGATGAACCGTTTGCGGGCATCGACCCGATTGCGATTGACGATATTCGGGAAATTATTTTATACCTCAAAAATCAGGGAATCGGCATCTTAATAACCGACCACAACGTACGCGAAACCCTGGGAATCACCGACCGCGCGTATATTATGGCGGAAGGCAGGATTTTGAAAAGCGGAGAGCCCGCCGAACTGGTCGAAGATGAAGACGTGAGAAGACTTTATTTGGGCGAAAGATTCAGTCTTTAAAAAATTTCTATTTTTCACATTTCGGCGACAAAGCGTTATAATCAAGTTGTGAAAACGATTGACGGGAATAATACAAGAGGGTTAAATTACAAGTAATAAAATATGTCATCTTTAAGACTTCAAACATCACTCAAACAGCAGATGGTTCTGACGCCGCAGCTCCGGCAAAGAATCGAGATGCTGCAGATGACATCGGTCGAGCTTCAAGACCTCATTCAACAGGAAATGGTTTCAAATCCCGTTTTGGAAGAAGTTCAGCCGGACGAGGAATTTGAGGAAATCTCCGAAAAGATTCTCGACCAAACAGCCGATGGGCACGACGATACCTTTGTCAACGGCGCTGATTCGGACGCTGAAATTTCGGCGTATTCGGATGCTTATTCGGACAATGCAAATGCCGAAAAGGCGAGCGAAAACGGGTTTGACGAACAGCACAGTATTGATTCTGATGGCGATACGGAAGATTTTACGGAAGTGAAATCCGACGCTTTTGAAGAAATCGATTACGGACGCGAGTTTCAGGATTATCTCGACCCCGGGTATAAAACGCAGGAAATCGAATACAAGGAAGACGCGCCGAGTTTTGAACAGTTTTTGTCGCGTTCCGAATCATTAACCGAACATCTCGAATGGCAGCTTCATCTCCTGCAAATCGAAGAAGAAATCGAAGACGCCGCATACGCGATTATCGGTAATCTCGACTCGGACGGAAGGTTAAACGCGACGGACGAAGAAGTCGCTGAAATGTGCGGGTGCTCGCTCGAAACCGTCGAAAAGGCGCGCGACATTGTGCTGAAACTCGAACCGGTCGGCTGCGGCGCGCGCGATGTTAAAGAAAGTCTTTTGGCGCAGCTCGAAGCCAACGGCGAAGGTAAATCGCTCGCCGCCGAGCTGGTCGCCAATCATTTGGAAGATTTACAGCCCCATCGCCTGCAGCACCTATCGAAAGACACGAGCGTCGAGCTTCATGCACTGAACGAAGAAATCAACAAAATCCGTATCTTAGACCCGTATCCGGGCAGACGTTATTCGTCGGAGGAGCCGATTTACGTGGCGCCGGAAGTTTATATCGAAAAGGTCGAAGACGAATACGTGATTTATTTTACCGACGACGGTTCGCCCCGTCTTCGCCTCAGCAGCACTTATCAAAAAATGCTCGGCGAGGAACGAACGACCAAGGAAGAAAAGGATTTTATTAAAGATAAGGTTCGTTCGGCGGTAGATTTACTCAGAAATATAGAACACCGCCGGCAGACGATTTACCGCGTCGTCGAATGTATCGTTGACCGGCAGCGAGAATTTCTGAATTACGGCGTCGAGCATCTGAAACCGATGATGCTCAAAGATGTTGCCGAAGACATCGGGATGCACCTTTCAACGATTTCGCGCGTCGTCAACCGCAAATACGCGCACACGCCGCAGGGCGTTATTGAGCTTCGACGGTTTTTCTCGGAAGGAATGCTCAACGAGGACGGCGAAGAGGTTTCGACGCGTATCCTGAAACTCAGAATCAAGAAGATGATTGAGGAAGAAGATACGAAGAAACCCCTGACGGACGACGAAATCGCGAAGATTCTGAGCAAGGAAGGCGTCAAGCTATCGCGCCGGACGGTCGCCAAATACCGCGACCAGATGCAGATTCCAGGTTCGCGCGAGCGAAAAACAGTTATTTGATTTGCGATTTACGATTGTTATTTGCCGAAAGTCTTTTGATTTTGAGTTTTTTCAAAGGTCAAAGACCAAAATTTAATCGCAAATCGCAAATCTCACAGGTTCTTTGATTTTTTAATAATACACGAGGGCAGAAATATGAAATTTGAATATACTGGCAGACACATTGAAGTTACTCCGGCACTGCGTTCTCACGTTGAGGACCATTTTAATCGGCTCAACCATTTATTCGATGGGCAAGCCTTGAACGCACACGTTATTATTGAAGTTGAAAAAGGCAGACATCGTTCAGAACTTATCGTGAAGTGGCGCAACGAGGTTTTAACCGCCACGACGACCCTCGCCGATATGTATCAATCGCTCTCAAAAACTATTGATAAAATTGAAAAGCAGGCGACGAAAATAAAAAATAAGATTATTGACAAACATCACCGGCAGAAGAAAGTGGCGACCGTGGCGACGCCGGTCGATGACGTTGCGCCGGCGCCCGTCGCGCCCAGGATTGTCAGCGCGCCCCGTTATGCCGTCAAGCCGATGACGGCGGAAGAAGCTGTTTTCCGCCTCAAAGACGAAGAAAATCATTTTCTTGTTTTCCGCAACGCCGAAGACGAAAAAATTTCCGTCATCTACAAACGCAAAGACGGAAATTACGGTTTGATTCAGCCATAACAGTCTTCAGTGGTCGGTGGTCAGTGGTCAGTTGAAATTCTTTACTGACCACTGACCATTGACCACCGACCACTGATACAAATGCAAAACAAGACCCCTAACATCAGCATTGCCGAATTTGCCGAAAAATCGCCGCCTGAGCTTCAGATTGAAGTTTTAGCCGGTGCGGGCGGTCTGACAAAACGCGAAATCAACTCGGCGCGGATTCAAAAACTCGGACTCGCGCTCGCCGGTTTTGCGCATTACATACACACCGGTCGCATTCAAATCGTCGGACAGAGCGAAATCTGGTATCTCGCGCAGCTCGAAAGCGAAAAAAAAACGGAAGCCATCAAAAATCTCAATCTCGATAAAATCAGTTGTATTCTTGTTACAAAAGGACTTGAGCCGCCGCCGGAACTTCAAAAAATCGCCGATGAAAGCGATGTTCCGCTGCTGCGGACGAATTTGATAAGCTCGGGTGCGATAAACAAGGTCAGCGAATTTTTACAGGAAGTTCTGGCGCCGCAGATGACTTTGCACGGCGTTTTGATGGGCATGTTCGGCATCGGCGTTTTGATACTCGGAAATTCCGGCATCGGCAAATCCGAGTGCGCGCTCGACCTAATAACACGCGGTCATTATCTGATTGCCGACGATTCGGTTTTGATAAAAAAGGTCGGCGAAAAATTGGAAGGCAAATCGCCCGAGCTGATTCAGGACTATCTGGAAATTCACGGTCTCGGAATCATCAACATCCGCGAGCTGTTCGGCGTTTCGGCAATCGGCAAGGGAAGCCAGATTGAAATCTGTATCGAGCTGAAAAAATGGAGCGAATTCGAAGAAATCGACCGGCTCGGAATCACGATGATGGAAGAAGAAATCTTCGGTCTGAAGATTCCGAAATTCATTTTGCCGGTCACGTCGGGCAGAAATCTTTCGACGCTGGTCGAAACCGCCGTGCGCATCCATCTTCTAAAAGCGACGGGTTTTGATGCCGCGCAAAATTTGATCGAGAAACATAAAACTTTAGTCAGCGGTCTGTAAAATATTTTAATGTCTCAGGAAAAGAGCGATAAAACTAATCTTCCGAATTTTGTAATTATCACGGGCTTAAGCGGTTCGGGAATGTCTTCGGCAACCAACGCGTTTGAGGATTTAGGTTATTTTTGTGTCGATAATCTGCCGGTCACGATGCTTTCGACCTTTTCGCGCCTTTTACTTCCCAATTCTGAAGAAATCGTCGCTATTGAAAAAGCCGCGCTCGTTATCAATATTCGCGAACGACATTTTTTGTCGGATTTTCCGAGCGAGCTGAAAAAATTGAAAAAGAAAGGGCTTGCCGCGTTCGTGCTGTTTTTCGAGGCTTCAGACGAAGTTTTGCAGCGCCGTTTTTCCGAAACGCGCCGCCCGCATCCGGCTGATAACGGCAAAGGCTTACTGGCTGCCATTCGCGTCGAAAAAGAGGAAATGGCGAATGTCCGGGAAATCGCCGATTTGATAATCGACACGTCCGAGCATACGGTTCACACGCTGCGCCGCCTGTTAGTGCAGGAATTCAGCCATCGCGAAGAGGGAAATCCGCTCCACGTGCAGATTCTCAGCTTCGGGCATAAACACGGCATTCCGAATCAGGTCGACCTGCTTTTTGACGTGCGCCATCTGCCGAACCCGTATTTCGTCGAAGGGTTGCGCGAGCTGCCGGGGTCGGACGAACGGGTGACGCAATTTTTAGACGAACAGGAAGAAGTCGGCGAAACGATTCGCCGTTTTACCGATTTGCTCAAATATCTGCTGCCGCTTTACAAGCGCGAAGGCAAATCATATTTGACAATCGGCGTCGGCTGCACCGGCGGGCGGCATCGTTCGGTGATGGTTGCCAATAGTTTGAGCAAAGCTTTAAATGGCGACGGCATGGAAATTTCGGTCACGCATCGAGACGTTCAAAAATAATCGGTGGTCGGTGGTCAGTGGTCAGTGAACAGAAAAAACAATCGCTGACCACCGACCACCGACCGCAGACCACTGGAAAATTATGAAAAGAATCGGCGGAGTGGTAATTTCACACGGTCAGGTCGCCAACGAGCTTTTGGCGGCGGCGGAAACCGTGGTCGGCGAGTTAAGTCATATTGCGGCGGTTTCAATCGGCTGGCACGACGATGTCGAAACGGCGAAAAACGAAGTCGCGCGCGCGATTAAAAAAGTGTCTGAAGGCAACGGCGTGCTGCTTTTAACGGATATGTTCGGCGGCACGCCGACAAATATCTCGGCGATGTTTCTGGAAGAAAACGACGTCGAAATCGTGACCGGCGTGAATCTTCCGATGGTTATCAAAATCGCGTCGCAAAACCGGGAAATGACCTTGAGCGAGATGGCGCAGGCGGTTGAAAGTCAGGGCAAACAGGCGATTTACCGCGCGAGCGAACTTTTAATGCCGCAAAAATTGAAAAAAGATGCTTAAAGGACAGGTCTTAATTATCAACCGGCTTGGTCTGCACGCGCGCGCGGCGGCGCAGCTTGTCCGGCTTGCAAGCAGTTTTCACAGTAAAATAAAACTGATGCGGACGGATAATTCGGTTGTTGCGGATGCAAAATCGATTTTGAGCGTGCTGACGCTCGCCGCATCGAAGGGCGTTGCGCTCGAAATCGAAATCGAAGGCGACGACCAGCAAACGGCTTTCGACGCGATACAGGAGATTTTTAAGAACGGATTTGGAGAACTTTGAGGTTCAGAGTTTGGAGTTCAGAGTTTGGAGTTTTGAGTTAAAACCAACAACTCTGAATTCTGAACTAAATTATTTATGAGCTTTTTGGAAGAATATTTTCCGGGCAAGGACAAAAAAGTCGGATTAATCGGCGTCCCGCTCGGGTTTGGCGCCGGTCAAATGGGAAGCGAGCTTGGCGCGACCGCCATCCGTCATTCATTCATTCGCGGCAGTCATCTGTCCGAACATATCAAAGGCTTGGGTTATGATTTGAAAGATTACGGCGATGTCGAAGTCGTCAAGCCGAATTATCTTGCCATCGAGGGCGCAAACCCGAAATACCTGCACGAAATGCTGGCAACCAGCAAACTGTCGGCGGCAGCCGTCAAACAAATTCTTCAGGCGGGCGAAATCCCTGTAATTTTAGGCGGCGACCATTCAATCGCCATCGGAACGTTTTCAGGAATCTCGTCATTTTTCCGCTCGCAGGGCGATGAAGTCGGACTTATCTGGTTCGACGCGCACGCCGACATCAATACGCCCGACACTTCGCCGTCAGGCAATATTCACGGGATGCCGTTTGCGACGATTTTAGGTTTGGGCAACGAAGAACTCGTAACCCTCGAAGGCTTTGCGCCGAAACTTAACCCGAAATTCTGCGCGCACGTCGGCGCGCGCGATTTGGATTTGGGCGAAAAAAGCGAAATCCGCAACCTCGGCTTGCGGGACAATTTCTTTACAATGAGCGACATCGACCGGCGCGGAATGCTCGCGTGTGTCGAAGATGCGATAAAAATCGCCGCTGCCGCGCCCGCCGGATTCGCCGTCACGTTCGACGTTGACATCATCGACCCGCGCTTTGCGCCCGGTTCGGGAACGCTCGTGCGCGGCGGCATTACCTATCGTGAAGCGCATCTTGCGCTTGAGATAATTGCCGAACGCGGCGGAATGCGCTCGTTTGAAATCGTCGAAGTCAACCCGATGCTCGACGAACACAACATCACGGTCGAGCTTGCCGTCGAACTAATTCTCTCGGCACTCGGAAAAACCATTCTGTAAGTTTTATTTTGATTGACGATTTCCTAAAATAAATTCTGACTGATATTTTTCCCCTTAAATTTTATGAGCAAAATTAAAATCGGCATAGTTTTCGGCGGTCGTTCGGGCGAACACGAAATTTCGGTTCGTTCGGCAAAATCGGTTATCGAGCAGATTGACAAGGACAAATACGAAATCATTCCAATCGCCATCACCCAGCAGGGAAATTGGCTCAATCCGGTCGAATCCCTGGGATTGCTGCCGCCGCTTACACAGGAATTTCTGCTCAACGATATCGGTGGTTTTCCGCGAAATGCGATCGCTTTTACGGGCGACACGAATCATAAAGGTTTAATCAAGCTCGAAGCCGAGCAAGGCGAAGAACGCGTCGAAAAGCTCGACGTGGTTTTTCCGGTTCTGCACGGCACATTCGGCGAAGACGGGACGATTCAGGGTTTATTTGAAATGGCTGATATTCCGTATGTCGGCTGCGGCGTTCTGGCTTCCTCAACCGGAATGGACAAGGCTTTTATGAAGATTCTGTTTCGCGATGCCGGCTTGCCGATTTGCAAATATGTCTGGTTTCTGCGCAGCGAGTGGGAAACCGACAACGAGGCGACAATCAATCAAATCGAGCAAAAGCTTGGCTATCCGTGTTTTGTTAAACCGGCGAATCTAGGCTCGTCGGTCGGCGTTTCAAGAGCGACGGATGAAATGTCTCTGCGCGAGGCAATTACGTTCGCCGCCGAATACGACCGCAAAATTATTGTCGAGGAATGCCTTGAAATGCGCGAAATCGAATGTGCCGTCATCGGCAATGACGAACCGCGCGCGAGCTTGCCGGGCGAATACATTATCCGCGACGATTCGAAAAAATTCCTCGATTACACCGAAAAATACTCGGGTACGGGAAACAATGAATTCGTCGTGCCGGCGCCGATTTCCGAAGAACTGGCGAAAAAAATTCAGCAGATGGCAATCACCGCCTTTAAAGCGATTGACGGTTCGGGCTTTGCTCGTGTCGATTTCTTTTTACGCAAAGACAACGGCGCGCTGCTCGTCAACGAAATCAATACGATTCCGGGATTGACGGACGCTTCAGGATTTCCGAAAATGTGGGCGGGCAGCGGACTGGAATTTTCGCACGTCATCGATGCGCTCGTCGCGCTGGCGATTGAAAGACACGAGGACAAATCCAGAAATAAAACAAGTTATTAGATTTAGAGCAAATCTAAGGTAAAAGGAAGACAATTTCCCGCAAAGGAGCAAAGGCGCATAAGAAAACAAAAATGCTGCCTCTTTGCTCCTTTGCTCCTTTGCGGGAAACTTTCTTGTAATTTGTTCACTCAAGATTTGCTCTAGTTTGAAAAACCCCAATAGCCTTAAAATCACTTTTTCAAAAGAAAACTATTTTTCTTTCGGCGCGTTATAGCCTTTTCGAGTTCTGATTGTGAGGTCGGTTTTGCTGGTCTTGAGTTCGATGGCGCGCCATTTTCCGTCCTTCGCGGCATTGGTCGGCTGATAGCCGAGCGTGTATTGAATGCCAAGCTCATCGACGATTCCCTTAAAAGCCTCGCGCATCGCTTGTCCGCCGGGCGTGGCGACGAATTTGCCGCCGGTTTTTTCGGCGAAATTTTTCAGGACGCCCTGATTCTGCATCCGTTCGCGCGCGTTGCCTGATTCCATTGACGACATATCGACCGTGTAAATCGTGGCGTTGACGGCGAGCGCCGCCTTTAAAGCCTTGTCGGCGCTGCGACCGCTCCGGGTGTCGGCGCCGTCCGAAAGTACAATGATGGCGCGGCGTTTTTCGGGACGTTTGGCGAGTTCTTCCGAGGCTTTGTAAATCGCGTCGTTGAGAATCGTCATGCCGTTTGCCTTAATGTCGAAGACGCCTTCGTAAATGTCGCGGCTGTTTGAAAAATCCTGGACGAGCGAGATTTTCGAATCGAAATTATAAATCGCCGTCACATCGTCGGTCCGAAGCCGGTCGAGGAACTGAATCGCGGCGGAGCGGGCAAGGCTGACGCGCTGTTCCATGCTGCCCGAAGAATCGAGTAGAATCACGGCGGCAAACGGTGTTTTTTCCGACTCGAAAAATTCTATCGGCTGCTCCTTACCGTCCTCGAAAATTTGAAACTGATTTTTTTTCAAACCGGAAACCGGTTTACCTTTGGCGTCCGTAATCGTGGCGTTGACGATGACGACCGATGAATCGACCTTGATCGGCTCGTCGTCCGTTTGGGCAAACGCGAAATTAGCGAGAATAAACGCGCACAAAAGGATAATTCCGAGTCTGGAAACGAAAAAAAACGGTTTCATTGTTGTAAGCTCTTTTTTACTTGCCGAAACGAATAAATTTGACCAGCTTCAGCAGCGTGTTCGACGTTTGAATGGCAAAAACGGAAACGCTGTAGCGCGTCGATTTTTTTATTTCGTCAAAAAGCTGCGCGGCGTTGGACTGCAAAGTTTTGAAAGCATTGACCATTGTCGAAGGATTGTCCGTTTTGTCCTTTTCGCCCGGTTCGGTTTCGTCGTCGTCATCGCCGCCCAGCTCGCCGCGGATTTTTTTGACGAGTTTTTCCAGACGGTCGAGCTTTTTCTCGTCTTCTGCCGAAAGCTTGTTTGAATCGGTGAACGATTTTTCGAGCTCCTCACTGAGTTTAGCGGCTTCTTCGCTGCGCTGAATAAGCTCGTCGTAATCTTTTTTCTCGCGTTCGATACGCTGTTTTGCCATCGTTTCGCGGATATTTTTCGGAACGTCTTCTTTCTGCGGGCGGTTCGTCGCGTTTGAAGCGTCGGCACCCTGCGCGAAAGCAGACATCGCGAAAAGCATCGCTAAACCGAGGGAAAACAAAATTGTGGAAACTTTAATACTCATTTTTACAAATTACTGGTCGTCCGGTTTCGGCTGGTCAGGCGAAACTCCCGTGACGGCTTCGACAAGTTTGGCAAGAAATTCATCTTCCGCCGCGCCGGTTGATTGCAGCGTCGTCCATTCAGGCTGCAATGAATTTTGCGATAAGCCTTCGACTTTGGCAGTTACCGAAACGTTGTTTTGCACGCCGTCGATTGATTGAATCTCAATCGTCAAAGTATATCGACCGCGTGTCCACGAAGTATCCGAAGCCGGCAGAACGGCATACCGGCTTAGTTCATTGCGCGTAATGACCGCGCCTTTGGCGAAAATAAACGGCTGTGTGACGATGATTCCGTCCTTCTGACGTGATGCCGAGTCGTCAACGATGATTTTGCGCTCCTGAAGCACGTCCATCACATTTTCGAGCAGCGCGTCGCGGCGCGCCGTCATGCGGTACGGATTATCGAGCTGGTTGCGCAGTTTTGTTTTGCCGGCGCCCCAATCGAGCGAGCGTCCGCCGGCATTGTTTGTCGGGTTGTTTCCGGTGGTTTGGGTCGTTCTATTGGTAGTTTCCTGAATTTTTTTATTCTGGTCGTCTACGCCTTTCTGCCCGAAAGCCAAAACTGAGCAAAGTAAAATCAGCGCGATTGGTAAAAGAAATTTCTTCATAAACTTAAAACCCGTCCATCTAAAATATAGCGCAAAACCAGCAGGAAACAAAGGTTTGATGTTTTGAAAAATTTGATGGTTGTATTGCGCCCGGCAAGAAAATCGGCTTATCGGAGCGAATTAAAATTAGCGCGATACCAATCGATCGTTTTTTGCAAACCTTCGCTCAAAGGGACGGCGGGCTGCCAGCCGAATTTTTTGAAGATTTTTTCCCAACCTAAATATTGCGCATCAATCTCGCGCTCGATTTTTGTTTTCAGCATCACGAGCGGTTCGAGCTCGTTTTCCCTGTCCATCAATCGAACGATTTTCGTGACGAGTTCGACCATCTGAATCGGCTCGCCCGAGCCGAAATTAAAGGCTTCGCCGCGCGCTTCGTCAATTTTTTCGGCAAGCAGCAAATAAGCTTCGGCAATGTCGTCCGCGAAAATGAAATCGCGCACCGGCGTGCCGTCCGAGCGGATAATCGGGCGCTCGTTCTGCAAAACGGACATAATCGTTCCCGGTATAATCCGCGACAGGTTCATATCGCCCGGACCGTAAATATTTGCCGAACGCGTGACGGCGACCGGCAAACCGTAAGTATGCGCAAACGACTGCGCAATCAAATCCGTGCAGGTTTTTGAAACATCGTAGGGAAATCTGCCCTGCAGCGGAAAATCTTCCGCGTAAGGCAAAGTTTTGTGCGAGCCGTAGGCTTTATCGCTCGATGCGACGACCACGCGCCTGACGGTTTCGCTGACTCGGCAGGCTTCCAGCAGACAGTAGGTTCCGCGAATATTCGATTCAAAAGTCGAAAGCGGCGAGCGATTCGCCGCGCCGACCAGCGCCTGCGCCGCGAGGTGAAAAACGGCGTCGATTTCGTATTCGTTCAGAATGCGCGCCATCAAATCATAATCTTCGACCGCGCCCTGAATGACCGTAACCCGGCGGCGCAAATCGAAAATGTCCAGCGAATTCGTGCGCACCGCATCCCGCTGCAGGCACGTCACGCGCGCGCCGCGCTCGACGAGAAAACGAACAATGTGTGCGCCGACAAAGCCGGTCGCGCCCGTAACAAAAGCCGTGCGGTTTTTCCAAAACATTCTTTTTTTTTACCAAACTTTCCAATCAGCCCGTTTGTCCGTCCAGAGCTGATTAAATTCCAAATTGTCCTTAAAAGTATCGACGCATTTCCAGAAACCGTCGTGCGGAAACGCGACCAGCTGTTTTTCTTTCGCCAATCGTTCGAGCGGTTCGCGCTCGAGAATCGAATTGTCGTCCAGATAATCGAAAACACGGCGGTCGAAAACAAAAAAGCCGCCGTTTATCCATTCGCGCATGACGGGTTTTTCCTGAAATTCAGTCACGAAATTGTCGTTGCCGAGTTTCATTATCCCGAAATTCGAATGCGGGTGAACCGCCGTTAAAGTTGCGATTCGACCGTGCGATTTGTGAAATTCGGCTAATTTTTCGAGATTGACGTTCGCCAAACCGTCGCCGTAGGTGACGAAAAAAGTTTCTTCTCCGGCGAGATATTTTTCGATTCGCTTTAAACGTCCGCCGGTGTTGGTTTCAGCTCCGGTTTCGGCAAAAGTGAGACGCCAGTTTTCAAGCTTTTCGCTGTTTTTCAAAACCGGCAGGTTCGAGTTTTTTTCTAACGTAAAATCGGCGTTAAGCCAGTTTTGTTCGAGAAAGAAACGCTTTATTTTATCGCCTAAGAATCCGAGACAAAGGATAAAATCATCGAAGCCGTAATGCGAATAGATTTTCAAAAGATGCCAGATAACGGGTTTTTCGCCGATTTCGATTAGCGCTTTCGGGACGCTTGCGCCGTGCGCGCCGAGACGCGTCCCGCGTCCGCCGCAAAGTATGACAGTTTTCATTTTTTGATGTTACCGAGTTCCCAAAGTTTCGCGTATTTGAGAAATACACTGTAAGCCGTCTGCATCGCGATAATCAAACCGGGAACGCCGTCGAGAAATCCTTTTTTTAATAATAAGGTGCGCGCAAAAGCCGCCAACGGATAAAAAAACAGCCCGGCGGCGCCGACCGCGCGCCCGTTTTTGAAATGATATTCCGCCGCCAGCGTCGTGTATGAATCCGCCACGCGATGACTTTCGCTCAAACTTTTTTTTGTGTAATGAAGCAATTCGCCGGGCAGAATTTCGATTCTGCCTTTGACGCGCGCCGTCTCGTGCGGCGAAACGCCGTCCCAGAAGCTCGCCGATTTCCGGTAGAGCCGCATCTGATAATCGGGATACCAGCCGGAATGTTTAATCCAACGGTCGAGATACCATGTGCGGCGCGCGATTCTGAAACCGTCGGGCAGAGTTTCGGGCTGCCGCTTTTTTAATGCTTCGATTGATTCAAGCAGTTCGGGCGTGACGCGTTCGTCGGCATCAATCCAGAAAATCCAGTCGCCGGTCGTTTGAGCGTCGGCAAATTCGTGTTTGTCCTTGTATCCGCGAAACGGGTGAGAAAAAACTTTGTCTGAAAAACGGCGGGCAATTTCCGCCGTCCGGTCGGCTGAATCCGAATCGACGATAACGATTTCGTCCGCCCATGCGACCGATTCGCAGACCTGCGCGATATTTTCTTCTTCGTTGAAAACAATTATCGAAGCGGATATTTTCACCAGAAGATTTTAAAGCGGAAAAGTGAAAATGTGCAAAAGGGAAAAAGATTTAAAATAGAAAAGTGAAAAAGTTCGGTTGATTTTATTCAACCGAACTTTTTCACTTCCTTGCTTTTCACCTTTCCGCTTTATTGCCCGTTCATCGGCGAATCGACCTGGATGTTGTTGACGCGGAAGGTCGTCGAAGTTACGCGCTGGAGTTCCGAAAGCGCTTTGTTGTAATCGGTTTCGGCGCGAATCTCGGCGTTCCGGGCGTTCGTTAGAGTGTTTTCGCGCTGAAATAGGAAAAAGGTCGTCGAGCGTCCGACTTCAAATTTTTTGCGCTCGCCTTCGAGCTGAATCTCGGCGTTTTCGCGGGCGCGCCGCGTCGTGTCGATTCTTTGCCGCGCTGTTTCGACCGCCTGCACGGCGTTGCGGACTTCGGCAATCACGGCTTGTTCCTGCGAGCGTGTCTGCGCGTCGATGCGTTCGGTTTCAAGTCTTGCGCCCGCTAAATCGGCTTTCGCCGTTTTATTGCGAAGCGGGAAGCTGAAGGTGACGCCGACCGTAAAATTCGGCGCGTCCGAGCGGAAAAGATTGGCAAACGAACGATTAAAACCGCCATTGTAGATACTCGGCGTGCCGGGAACCGTCACCACCGGAATGTTATTGATTCCGCAGCCTGACGGCGCGGGCGTCGTCGTACTGTTGCAAATCAGATTGTAAAAATACGAATTTGTCGTCCCCGGGATGGTCGGGTCGAAGAGCGGTGTTTGAAACGAATTCGTGTTCACGCTGCCGAGCGCTAAACCGTCGAGCGAAAGGGTCGAAACCAAATCGACGCGCGGTTTCGTCTGGTTCTTAAAGTAATCGACGTCGATTTTGTTGATTTCCTTTTGCAGTCGCAAACGGCTCAATTCGGGGCGAAACTCCATCGCGTCCTTCATCGCGGCATCCAGATCAATCGGGTCGTCGTTCAAAACCGGCGTATCGGTCGGCACAATCTGCGCGATCCATTCGCTCGCGTTCGGGTCGCGCAGGAATAATTGTTTTAAGCGATTTTCGGCGGTCGAAACCTGCTGCGCGGCGCTCAAAAGGTCGCCTTCGCGCGTTGCCAGCTCGGTTAAAATTTCGGCTTTTTCGAGCGGCGCGGAAACTCCGGCGTTGATTTTTGCTTCAATCTGACGGAGATTTTCGCGGCTCAGATTGACGTTTGCGACCTGATTTTGCTGGTTGCGAAGCGAGAAAACCAAATCCCAGTAGGCGGTTTGCACCTGCGAAATAACGAGAATCGCCTGCCGCCGGAAATCGGCATCGGATTGCGAAACGCGCTTGCGCTGGATTTTAACCTGACGGCGCGTGATGTCGGTTTTAAAATTTCTCCAGAGCGGCTGCGAGTATGTGACGCCGAGACTGGTCGAAAAAACCGCGCCGGTCGCGGTCGAGGCATTGCTCGACGTAACCTGCTGCTGCGCAAACTGGTTTTCGACGCGGCTGTTATCCAAAAACGCCCGGACCGTTCCGCCGCCCGGTTTGATTTGCTGCGTGTAATCGGAATTGAGCCGAAAATCGGTGGTGGCGGCGCGACCGGTCGTCGAATTTCTATCCAGATTCGGCTGAAGCGTAAACTCCGGGTCGTAAAAACCGAGCAGCGAGCGAAGCGTCTGTTCCGCAATGCGGACGTCGTTTTTCGCAACTTCGATGTCGTTATTGTTTTCCAGCGCGCGGCGAATCGCTTCGCCGAGCGTCAGCGGAATTGTCTGTGACGTTTGAACGCCGGTGCGCGATAAATTCAGATTCGACTTTCGATTTGAAAAAGTAATCGAAGGCTGATTTTCGTCTCGCACAGGAGGATTTTCTTCCTTCGCGGTCGCGGCACCGCCCGTAATTTTCGCGATCTGCGGCGTGGTCGTTTGCGTCTGGGCAGACGACGCGACCGCATTAAAACCGCAGACGACGGCGGAAAGGGTAAAACTTAAGGCATAAAAGCGCAATGATTTCATTATAAAAGCAGCTCCGAGTTTTGATATTTGTATTCGGTAAAACGATTAAAAACTCAATCCCTTACTACGACACCGATTTTGCGTTTGTTTCAAAAATTTCACGGTTTCGAATTTCAAGTTTCAGGTTTCGGGTTAAAACGAAATAATCCCTGAAATCTGAAACCTGAAACTTGAAACTTATTTTTGAACTTTGCCCGGATTTGAGTTAAATTCGTTCTTTTAGCACATTTTATTTAATCAGGAGAATTTACTGTAATGGCAATTAAAGTCGGTATCAATGGTTTCGGGCGCATCGGACGCAACGTTTTGCGAACCTGCCTTGGCGATAAAGAGATTGATTTTGTAGCGGTTAACGATTTAACCGACACAAAAACCCTTGCGCATCTTTTAAAATATGACTCGATTATGGGTAATCTCGAAAACGACATAAAGGCTGACGGCGATACAATCAGCGTCGATGGCGACGGCTTCAAGGTTTTCAGCGAAAAAGACCCGGCGGCGATTGATTGGGAATCGGTCGGCGCGGAAATCGTCATCGAATCGACCGGCAGATTTACAAAAGCCGAAGACGCCGGAAAACATCTCCGGGGCAGCGTCAAAAAAGTTATCATCAGCGCGCCCGCCAAAGGCGAAGACGTGACAATCGTGCTCGGCGTCAACGAAAATATGTACGATGCGGCGAATCACAAAATCATTTCAAACGCCTCGTGCACGACCAATTGTTTAGCGCCCGTCGCAAAGGTGATTCACGAAAAATTCGGCATTAAAAACGCTTTGATGAATACGATTCACTCATACACCAACGACCAGCAGCTGCTTGATTTACCGCACAAGGATTTGCGCCGCGCGCGTGCCGCCGCGTTGTCGATGATTCCGACTTCGACCGGCGCGGCAAAAGCCATCGCGCTCGTGATTCCGGATTTGAAAGGCAAATTTGACGGCATTTCCGTGCGCGTCCCGACGCCGAACGTGTCTCTGGTTGATGTCACGATTAATGTCGAAAAATCAACGTCGGTCGAAGAAGTCAACCAGGTTTTGAAAGACGCCGCGAACGAAGAATTAAAAGGAATTCTCGCCTTTTCGGAAGAACCGCTCGTCTCCATCGATTTTCGCGGAAACTCGAATTCTTCGATTGTTGACGCCGAAAACACGAAAGTCATCGACGGAACCTGTATCAAAATTCTTTCGTGGTACGACAACGAATGGGGTTATTCGTGCCGCGTCCGCGATTTGGTGAAATACATCGCCGGGAAAGGTTTATAAAGACCGGAAATAATTAAAATTTGGATTTTGCTGAAAGTCCGCACGAAGTAATGGCGCTGAAACATACCTTACTTCGCGCGGACTTTCAGCATTTTATTCGGCAATCAAATGTCGTGTGAAAAATGCAGGACGTGAAATTTTTATTTGCTAAACGATTTTCCTTTTAATCTCCCGAAGAAATTTTCGGGCTTCTTCAGCCGACATTTTATCCGCGTCAAACTCTCTGATTTCATCGATTACATTTTCGTTCGAGATTGCAAACAGCGAAAACTGCGAAGCCATCTTGCTTTGCCGGGCGTGGTCGAACGCTTTTTCGACGCCGTTTTGAGTGCCTTCGCTAAAGACGGCGAGCTCGTATTTTTCGAGTTTTGCGAGCACGCTTTTTGCCCGTTCGATAACCTTTTGGGGCAATCCGGCGAGCTTGGCGACCGCGATGCCGTAAGATTTTGAAGCCTTTCCTTTTTGCAGTTTATGTAAAAAAACGACTTCGCCGTCTTTTTCCGCCGCCAGAACCTGATAATTTTTCGCGCCCGGCAGATTTTCTGCCAGTTCCGTCAATTCGTGATAATGCGTCGCAAACAGCGTTTTTGCCGAATGCTCGGGCGAATTGTGAATGTATTCGGCAACCGCCCAGGCGATTGAAAGCCCGTCAAACGTCGAAGTCCCGCGCCCGATTTCGTCTAAAATAACGAGCGAGCGCGCCGTCGTGTTGTGAAGAATCGCGGCGGTTTCGGTCATTTCGACCATAAAGGTCGACCTACCGGAAGATAAATCGTCCGACGCGCCGACGCGCGTCCAAACTCTATCGATAATCGGAAGTTTAGCCGAACTCGCGGGAACAAACGAACCGATTTGCCCCAAAATCTGAATCAACGCGATTTGCCGTAAAATTGTGGACTTTCCGCCCATATTCGGT
>DASWRC010000281.1:0-9041 GCA_036403375.1 Pyrinomonadaceae bacterium | reverse complement strand
ACCGCGGCGAAGAAAATATTCCCGACGACGGCACGCCGAACATTTTCGACGGCAGAAGTTTGCGCGAAAACCGCAACGCTTACATGTTGATGTACACAAAGGCGGTTTACGACATCGCGAAAAAACATCGCGGCATGGATTTCGTCTCGATGCCGCGCGGCGCTTACACGGGAACGGCGCAGTATTCGGTCAATTGGGGCGGCGACATCGGCGGAAATCAGGAAGGCTTGCGCGCTTCGATTATCGCCGTCCAGCGCGTCGCCGTGATGGGCTATTCGAATTGGGGTTCGGATACGTGCGGTTACACGCAGCAGTTGATGGAGACGGAAACCTGCGGTCGCTGGCTCGCGTTCAGCGCATTTACGCCGATTATGGAAGTCGGACCGACCAAAAACGTCGCGTTCTGGAACTTTCCGCGCGAGCCGAAGTACGACGCGACGCTGATTGCAATCTGGCGGATGTACGCGCGAATTCACGAAAAATTGATTGATTACAGCTACGCGCAGGCACAGGAAGCGAATAAAACCGGGATGCCGATTGTGCGCCCGCTGTTTACGGTCGATTCGCAATCGAGAGCGGCGTGGGAAAACTGGTGGACGTATCTTTACGGACGCGACATTCTGGTGTCGCCGGTTTGGGAGAAAACGAAGCGCACGCAGGAAGTTTACCTGCCGAAAGGCGACAAATGGAAAGACGCGTGGGATGGCAAAATTTACGACGGCGGGCAGACGATTACCGTTAAATCCGAGCTTCATCAACTGCCGATTTTTATTCGCCTCGGCTCACGCGTCGAGCTTGGCGATTTGAATAAAGAGTGGACGCAGTCTTGGGAAATCGCACAGAAAAAGCCGGATTTGAAGCCGCTCGACGCGGAAGTGAAAAACTGGTTCGAGAAAAATTAAGTAACGATGAAAAAAACAATCCAAAAGATAATCGCGTCTGAGCTTCTTCTAATCTTTATTTTACTGGTTAGCGCGCCGGTTTCGGTCAGCGCCCAAACCCGAAAAGTTAAGCCGCGAGCGGTTTCCGCCGCCAATAATTTTTACAACGTCCGAAATTTCGGCGCGCGCGGCGACGGCAAAACGCTCGATACCGGCGCGATAAACCGCGCTCTCGAAACGGCGGCGAACGCGGGCGGCGGAACGGTTTTCTTTCCCGCCGGAATCTACCTTTCATTTTCGATTCGCTTAAAAAGCAACATCACGCTTTATCTCGACAACGGCGCGACCATTTTAGCGGCTGACCCGGCAAAAGACGGCGGAAAATACGATGTGTTCGAGCCGAACCCGTTCGATATGTATCAGGATTTCGGGCATTCGCACTGGCAAAATTCTTTGATGTGGGGAATCGGCATCGAAAATTTTGCGATTGTCGGGCAGGGAAAAATTGACGGTAAAGGCTTGTCGCGCCGGAGTCCCGGACCGCAGCGCCCCAGAACAGAAGGCGAAACGCCGACGAGCATGAAAAACAACGTCTCGCCCCTGGGCGAAACTTCGCCCTTGAAGGAAATGGAAGGCTTGGGCACGAAGGCGATCGCCTTGAAGCTCAGCCGAAATATCACGCTGAAGGACTTTACGATTTTTCAGGGCGGGCATTTCGCCGTCCTCGCGACCGGCGTTGACAATTTGACGATTGACAATCTGAAAGTTGACACGAACCGCGACGGTTTCGACATCGACGCCTGCCGCAACGTACGGATTTCAAACTCGTATGTGAACACGCCGAACGACGACGCGATTGTTTTGAAAAGCAGTTACGCGCTCGGGTTTAACCGCGCGACCGAAAACGTCACGATTACTAATTCACAGGTTTCGGGCTTCGATTTGGGGACGATGCTTGACGGTACTTTTAAAACCACACAGGAATTCGCGCCCGACAAAGACCGCGTCACGGGACGCCTGAAACTCGGGACGGAATCGAACGGCGGATTTAAAAACATCACGATTTCAAACATCAATTTCGTGCATTGCCGCGGGCTCGCGCTGGAAACCGTCGACGGCGGAAATATCGAGGATATTTCGATTTCAAACATCACGATGCGCGACATCACGACCGCGCCGATTTTTATTCGTCTCGGCAGACGCCAGCGCGCGCCCGAAGGCACGCCGGTCGCGAAAATCAAACGAATAATCATCGACAACGTCGTCGTCTCGGACGCGCGCCACGAATTTGCTTCGATTATCGCCGGCTTGGCGGAAAGCCCGATTGAAGACGTGCGTCTCTCGAACATTCGCATTCATTACAAGGGCGGCGGCACGACGGAAGACGCGGCGCGAATTCCGCCCGAAAACGAGAAAAATTATCCCGAACCGAGCATGTTCGGCGTTCTGCCCGCCTACGGCTTTTTTATTCGCCACGCGCGCGGTCTGACGTTCGACAACGTCGCGGTTTCGTTTGAAAATACGGACGCGCGACCGGCGTTTTTACTCGATGATGTCACGGGCGTCGAATTTTTCCGCACCAACGCGCAGCTCGCGCCGGGCGCGAAGATGTTTATCCTGAAAAACGTATCGAATTTCAGCTTCGCGAACAGCCGCAGCGCGGCGGACGAAAAATTCGAGCGGGTCGATAAAAAAGAGTTTTAAATTTATGAAGAGGTTTCGTTCGCTGCTTAAATCATCGACGGCTTTTATCGCGCTGCTTAATTTGCTTTTTGTCTCGACGGTCCCGGCGCAGAAAAACAAACCGGCGACGCGCCAGCCGAATATCATTTTGATTTTGGCGGACGATTTGGGCTACGGCGACATCGGCGCGTTCGGACAGAAATTTATCAGGACGCCGAATCTCGATAAATTGGCAAAAGACGGAATCAAATTCACCAACTTTTATGCGGGCGCGCCCGTCTGCGCGCCTTCACGGGCGAGCCTGATGACCGGCAAACATCAGGGACACGCCATTATTCGCGGCAACAACAACGACCAAGGCGAGCGCGTGCCGCTGCGCCCCGCAGACACGACGATTGCCGAAGTTTTAAAGGCGGCGGGTTATCGCACCGGAATCGTCGGAAAATGGGGCTTGGGCGAACCCGAAACATCGGGCATTCCGAATCGCAAAGGCTTCGATTATTTTTTCGGCTACCTGAATCAAAACCACGCGCATAATTATTTCCCCGACTATTTGTGGCGCAACACGGAAAAAGTGAATTTGCCGAAGGGCGCGTATTCGGCGGATTTGTTCGCCGCGGAAGCGCTCGATTTCGTCAAAAGAGAGCGCGAAAATCCGTTTTTCCTGTATCTCGCCGTGACGCTGCCGCACGCCGACAACGAGCTCAATCGCAAAACCGGAAACGGCATGGAAATTCCTTCGGACGCGCCTTATTCGGGTGAAAACTGGACGCCGCAGCAGAAGAATTACGCGGCGATGGTGACGCGCCTCGACGACGAAGTCGGCAAGCTCCGCGATTTACTGAAACAATTGAAAATCGACGACAACACAATCGTTATTTTTACGAGCGACAACGGTCCGCAGGACAAATCGGAAGGCGGCTACGACCAGACGCTTTTTCAGAGCAGCGGAAACTTGCGCGGGCTGAAACGCGAGCTTTACGAGGGCGGCATTCGCGAGCCTTTGATTATTTTCTGGAAAAATAAAATCAAGCCCAACCAGCGGAGCGAAAAAGTCTGGTCGCAGATTGATTTTCTGCCGACTTTCGCCGAACTTGCGGGGACGAAATTTGCGGGCGAAACCGACGGCATTTCGATGGCGCGGGCGCTTTACGGGAAAAATGCGCCCGCGCATGAATATCTTTACTGGGAATTTCACGAAGGCGGTTTCGCGCAAGCCGTGCGCGCGCGGAATTGGAAAGGCGTACGCAAAGGCTTGAACGGCAAAATCGAGCTTTACGATTTGCAGAAAGACGTGAAGGAAACAACCGATTTGTCGGCAAAATACCCGAAAATCGTCGCCCAAATCGCCGAAATAATGAAGCGCGAACACGTCGAATCCGAAAATTGGTCGGATAAGGGGAGCGTAAATGAAAAACCGTAATAAAGGCAGCGAGTAATTTAACCGTTGAAAAGCGCGCCTTCCGGCGTTCGCGTCGAATTCGACAAAACGGGCAAAGTTCCAGTTTCTGAGAAGCAGCCTGTGCGGAATCTTTTCAAAAAATAAAAAAGCTTAAAAAGGACGAGCTTCGATTATGAAAAAATACTGGTTTATAACCTCGATTCTGATGTTGACAGCGGTCGTTATCGGAATAAACGGCAGCGCTTTTGCGCAATCGCGCAGGACGACGACGGCGTTCGACGCCGATTGGCAATTTCTCAAGGGAAATGCACAAGCGGCGGAAAAGGCGGATTTTAACGATTCAGCCTGGCGCAAATTGAATGTGCCGCACGATTGGAGCATCGAAGGACCGTTTGACGCGCAAAATCCGACCGGCGGCGGCGGCGGTTTTCTGCCCTCGGGCGTTTCGTGGTATCGCAAGCATTTTACGGTTTCGGAGAAAGACAAATCGCGCCGCTTTTTTATCGAGTTCGACGGCGTGATGGGCATCAGCGATGTCTGGATAAACGGCGTTTATCTCGGGCAGCGTCCGTCGGGCTACGTTAGTTTTGAGTATGAGCTGACCGGACATCTCAATTTCGGTAAAGACAATGTGATTGCCGTGCGCGCCGATACCTCTCAGCAGCCCGCCTCGCGCTGGTACACGGGCGCAGGGATTTATCGCCACGTGCGGCTCGTCGCAGCCGACGCGACGCATTTCGCGCAGTCGGGCGTTTTTGTTTCAACGCCGCAAATCACCGAAAAACAGGCGACGGTGAAAGTTTCCGGCGAAGTCGTCAATCAATCGAGCGCGGCGAAAACCGTTTCGATGCAGGTTGATTTAGTTGACCCGAACGGAAAAGTCGTCGCCTCGGAAGAAAACAAATCGGTCAGCGCAGCGCCGGGCGGGACGACGAGCCTCACGCTGGAACTCGACGTCAAAAATCCGCAGTTATGGAACGTTGAAAAAGGCGTTCTTTACAAAGCGGTCGCGCGGATTCGTGAAAACGGCAAAACGCTCGACGATGAAACCGTGCGCTTCGGCATCCGCGAATTTCATTTTGACGCCGATACGGGATTTTGGCTCAACGGCAAAAATTTCAAAATCTTCGGCGCGTGTCTGCATCACGATGCGAGCGCGTTCGGCGCGGCGGTTCCGCTCGCGGCTTGGGAATATCGTTTGAATGAGCTCAGAAAGCTCGGCGTGAATGCGATTCGCACGGCGCACAATCCGCCTGCGCCGGAATTTCTGGATTTAGCCGACCGGATGGGTTTTTTAGTAATGGACGAGCTTTTCGACCAATGGACGGTCGCGAAAAATCCGTACGATTATCACCTCTATTTCAACGAATGGTCGCGGCGCGACGTGGGCGAAACCGTGCGCCGCGACCGCAATCATCCGAGCATAATTATCTATAGCGCCGGGAACGAAATTCACGACACGCCGAAGCCGGAAATCGCGATTCCGATTCTCAAAGGTCTGGTCGAAACCTTTCACGCCAACGACTCGACGCGCCCCGTTACGCAGGCGCTTTTTCGCCCGAACGTGAGCAAAGATTACGACAACGGCTTGGCGGACATTCTCGACGTGGTCGGGCAAAATTACCGCGAAAAGGAAATTCTCGCCGCGCACAGGCAAAAACCGACGCGCAAAATTCTGGGAACCGAAAACACGAACGATTTGAACCAATGGCTCGCGCTGCGCGACAACCCGGAATATTCCGGTCAATTCATATGGGTCGGCATCGACTATCTCGGCGAAACGCAGCGTTTTCCGAATTACGCGTTCGGCAAAGGCTGGCTCGACCGGACGGCGACCTGGCGACCGGTTGCTTTCCAGAGACAAAGCTGGTGGACGACCGCGCCGATGGTTTATATCACGCGCCGCGTCGCGCCCGCCGAAAAATCGCCGACCGACCCCGGCTACGAAATCGCCGAACAGCGCCGCACGCAGACTCTGTTTTCCGACTGGACGCCGAAAAACCTCGAAAAACATGAAGAAAACGTCGAGATTTACAGCAATTGCGAAACAGTCGAATTGTTTTTGAACGGCAAATCATTAGGCGAAAAACCGAAGCCGGCGGACGATTCACCCCGCAACTGGAAAGTCCAATACGAAGCCGGAACCATTCGCGCCGTCGGCAAAAACGGCGGCAGGACGGTCGCCGAATACGAACTGAAAACCGCCGGAAAGCCTGCGAAAATCCTGCTCTCGGTAAATAAAGATAATTTAACGAACGACTGGAACGACGTCGTTTTTGTCAAAGCGACCGTCGTTGATGCGAGCGGCGGCGTCGTTCCGAATGCGAACGATTTAATTACTTTCGATGCATCGGGCGCTGGTTTTATCGCCGCCGTCGATAGCGGCGACAATACCGACACCGCGCCGTTTCAGGACACCAAGCGAAAAGCGTTTCAGGGAATATGCTTTGCGATGCTGAAGGCGAATAAAAGCGCCGGGAAACTCGCGATTTCGGCGCGGTCGGAAAACTTAAAAAGCAACACCGTAACAATCAACAACAAGGGGAAACAAAAATGAATTACAGGGAATTGGGAAGAACCGGATTTAAAGTTTCGGAAATCAGCTTCGGCGCGTGGGCGATCGGCGCGGATTGGGGAAATGTCGATAACTCGGAATCGCTCGCCGCGTTAAACCTCGCGGTCGATTCGGGCGTCAATTTTTTCGACACCGCGGACGTTTACGGCGACGGGCGCAGCGAAAAATTATTGGCTGAACTAAAGAAAGAACGAAAAGAGGAAATCATCATCGCGACGAAAGCGGGACGACGACTCGACCCGCACGTCGCGAGCGGTTACACGGGCGCGAATCTGGCGGCGTTTGTCGAGCGCAGCCTGCAAAACTTAAACACGGACGCGCTCGATTTGGTACAGCTTCATTGCCCGCCTTCGGAAGTTTATTATTTTCCCGAACTCTTCGGCGCGTTGGACGATTTGGTGAGGGCAGGGAAAATCAAAAATTACGGCGTCAGCGTCGAAAAAGTGGAAGAAGCCGTCAAAGCCATCGAATACGACGGCGTGAAAACCGTGCAGATTATTTTCAATATTTTTCGCCAGCGCCCGGCGGATTTGTTTTTCGATTTAGCGAAACGAAAACGCGTCGGAATTCTCGCGCGCGTTCCGTTATCGAGCGGAATGCTGACGGGCAAAATGACGCGCGACACACAGTTTGCGGCGGAAGACCACCGAAATTACAACCGTCACGGCGAAGCCTTCGATGTCGGCGAAACGTTTTCGGGCGTTGATTTTGAAACCGGTTTGGCGGCGGTCGAAGAACTCAAAAAGCTTGTGCCGGAAGGCATGACGATGACGCAGTTTGCGCTGCGCTGGATTCTGATGTTCGACGCCGTGAGCTGCGCGATTCCGGGCGCGAAACGTCCCGCACAGGCGAAAGAAAACATCGCGGCGGCTGATTTTTTGCCGCTTTCAGCCGGGACGATGCAAGCGGTGCGTGAAATCTACGAAGCGCGAATTCGTCCGCTCGTTCATCATTATTGGTAATCATTCTTCGCGGCTTTACGCCTTTTGCGTGAAAATTTATCTCCCGCAAAGGCGCAAAGGCGCGAAGAATTAAATAAATTTATTCAAAGAAATATTTACTATGAAACGCCTATTAATTTTTGTCGCTTTTTGTCTCTTTTTACTTTTTCCAGCCGTTGCGGACGCCCAAATCGGCAGGCGCTTTGCGTCGGAGAAAAAGATCGTTAAGGACCCGAAAACCGGCGTTATGCTGACGTTTTTGACGAGCGCTCCGGTCGGCGATTCAAAAATTTACCAGACGCACAATCAATGGACTTCAGACGGGCAATGGCTCATTTTTCGTTCCGGCAAAGTGCGCGGCGAAGCCCTGGCGGTCAACGAAAAAACCGGCGAAATGATTCAGGTCACGGAAGGCGGCTACACGGGAATGCTGAACGTCGCGCGAAATTCGATGAAGCTGTATTTCATGCGCAATCCGAATAGAAACATACAGGAAAGGCAAATGCCGACAACGCTGCAAATCGTCGAAGTCGATCTTGAAAAGCTCTTTGCCGACAGCCTTGCGGGCAAGCTGAAATCGGCGGACGCCTACCAGCGCGTTTGCGGAACAACCTCGCCGGAAATCGGCGCGGGCGGCGATATGGCTCTGGACGGCGATGAACAGTGGGCGTATTTTCGCATCGGGCGCGAAGAATCGATGCGGCATCTCGCGCCGGGAACGAAAATCGAAGCTAACTTCGGTCCGCGAAATATGGGCGCGGGTCCGTCCGGCATCGGCGCGATGAATATTAAAACCGGCGAATATAAACACGTCGTTTCAGTGCCGTTTCAGATTGGGCATATTCAAACAAACCCGTGGGTTCCGGGCGAAATTGTTTTTTGCTGGGAAACCGGCGGCAAATCGCCGCAGCGGACGTGGACGGTTCTCTCGGACGGCAGCGGGCTAAGACCGCTTTACAAAGAATCCGAATACGAATGGGTAACGCACGAAGCCGTAATTTCCAAAGACGAAGTAGCGATTGCGATTATGGGACACCGCCAAATTCCCGGCAGCACAAAAACGGTCGCCCCCGGCACGGACGTGGGCGGCGTAAATCCGGGGCAAGACCCGTTGTGGGGACCGTCGGGCACGCGCGAAAAACCGACCGGACTGGGAATCGTCAATCTGCGGACGCGCGAGATGACGATTGTCGGTCAAACGCCTTCGGGCAGCGGTTTGTGGCACGTTTCCGGTTCGCCCGACGGGCGCTGGGCGGTCGGCGACGATTTCGAGCGAAACATTTACCTGATTGACCGCCACACGCACGAAATGATTCTGCTTTCCGCCGGTCATAAAGCAACCGCCGCCGACCACCCGCACCCGACGATGAGTCCGGACGGCACAAAAATTGAAATCCAATCGGCGATGCTTTCGGCGGATGGAAAATCAATGAACATCTGCATTATTCCCGTGCCGGAAGAATGGCTGAAGCGAAAATATTAAGAGGGTTTTGACCTTAAATAAGCCGCAGATGAACCGGGGATTAAATCTTTAATTTGCTTAGCGGCTTTGCGCCTTT
>DASWRC010000280.1:0-13138 GCA_036403375.1 Pyrinomonadaceae bacterium | reverse complement strand
ATATAGTCTTCCATCGGAAGAGTGGGTTTCACAGACAAAGTCACCTGCCCATCCTTACCAATAAGATAGATTGAAATCTGCGTAGTGGGAATGCCGTACTTTCGGCACACATCCACAACCGAATCAGATTTGTTGGCTAATAAGCCCCGATCACCATGCGCACTGCGAAAGATTATCTCAAGTTTTTTTTGCAAGGTTTTACAATCCTCCTGGGGCGACGCTTGATAATTGACGGAAGAACGGAAAATACGTTTTTGATGTAGGAATTTATGTTTTGCGTACTGCGTGCCATTGCAATCACCTCATCGGTTTCTTCTGCCTCGATGAGCTCTGTTTTGGCATCTATGTCCTTGGATATGAACATCACATTCAAGATGGGTTGCCCGCGCTTGATGATGAGATCCGTTGACGTGTCCCACCATTCGAAGACAAAATTAATAGGTCTGATCCAATCTTTGATACTCCAGCGCCCCTGTAGAACCAGTCCCGGTAACGCAGGTTGAAAGAAATGTGTGGTCAGGGGCGAGAGATATTGAATATCGAGATCGTCATCCGACAAAAAGTAGTAATTCAGCATAAGCTGAATAAGCGGCTTGTCGAACTCCCGCCACTCGTTAAACGGATGAACCTTTATCAAATTCGCTAATTTTTCCGGCTTGATGGACGATTCTTCACCAACAGAAAGCTCACAACCATCACCGGAAATTTGGCATTTCAGGTGAAGATCGAAAGGACAACGAATAACATAAAGATTCCGCGAGAAATTTTGGTGAGCCGGACATCGCAGGAAGAGGTTGGAATTGCTTTTACCGTCAGCCTGCCATGTATAACGAACCGGATCAAACCAAATAGCGCGAGCTTCGAGCGTACCCGGTAGAAACCAACCGACGACCTGTTGTGGCATGCCGTACTCCTAATATTGTGTATGTAAGAAACAGCACAGGACTAGGTCGGATGTAAGCCCTGTGCTTTTAATAATTAGCCGTGACAAGTCGGGCTACAAGCATTTAAATACTGCTCAAGGCGGTACTCTGAAACCTTAACTCCATCAGGGCGCAGTCCGGTGAAATCATTCGTTTCCAGTTTCGTGTCTATAACGATAGACGATTGAACTTCAGAACGAAAAGGACGAACTTCCTTAGAGTTAGTATTTTCTTCCTGCTTAGATTTAAAGTTTAACAATGTCATAGTGATCCTCCTTTGTGTATCAAAATAAGTGTTTAGAAGCGCCCCGATTATATCATCAAAAAATAGTCTGTCAAAGTTTTTCTTAAAACTTTTTACGTCCGGGAGGGAAATCTGCCGCAAGAGCTTCGAGTGCACTCAATCGCTGCGCCGAGTCGGTCCGTAAATTATTATTATGAAGCGATTTAAAATCAATTTAATCGACAAATTTTGCGCTTTCACCGGGAAGATGTTGTCATACCGACTTTTCTTTTATCAGCTTTATGATTTCGCTCTCGGAAGTATTAATCTGCACTGAATTGACCATATTCTTTAGCGATAGTGAGCCCGAGTCATGTTCGTTCTCGCCGATAATTACGGTATAATTAACTCCCAAACGATCAGCCAGTTTCATTCCGTGTTTAATCGAAAGATTCTCTAATGAAGGCTCCGTTTTGATGCCTGCGTTTCTCAGAAGCCGGACAATGCGCCGGACAGTCGTGCGATATTCCTCACTCGTTGCAAAAACCAACACATCGGACCCAATCTCCGGCTTGGGAAGTAAATCATTGTGTTTGAGGAAGTTCCATGTTGTCACATCACCCATCCCAAAACCGATCCCCGGAATTTTACGATCAGTAAAGAGACCTGCAAGATTATCGTAGCGTCCGCCGCCGAATAAAGAACGGCGATTTTCAGGTGATTTATCGAAGACCTCAAAAACGGTCGATGTGTAATAATCGAAACCGCGAACGATGATCGGATCAAAATTAAGAGGAGCTATCGAACTGCCTTCCCGAATGATCTTTGCAATTCGCGATTGAGCAGCCGCTTCCTTTCCGGCAGCCTCGCAATAAGAATCCAAGTCCAAGCCGACCAACTGCTGCAGCCGTTCCACCTGATTATCGCTGAGACCAATTTCGTTAAGTAATTCATAACGGTTCTCATCGGTGATTTTCTCCCATCGGTCGATCACTTTACTGGTCGCGGCAATTTTGTCGGGACTGAGACCGATATAATTCGAGAGAGCAGCCTGAACCAGAACCCGGTCATTGACACGGATTACGTACATTGACTCGTTTGCGCCCAACCCGGACAACAAAGCAGCTATCAGGTCAAATATTTCGACCTCCGCGTTAATGTCTTCGCTGCCAAAAATATCGACGTTGAGTTGCCAATGTTCCCGTACCCGTCCTCTTTGTGGACGCTCATATCGAAAACAGTTGGCGTGGCAATACCACCTGGCAGGGAAAATGATCTCGTTTTGATGTCCTGCAACAATGCGTGCTACGGACGGAGTCATCTCCGGGCGCAAGGCAAGCTCACGCCCGCCTTTGTCGAACAAACGATACATCTGCTGATTCGCGATTTCTTCTCCGGATTTCGCCTCATAAATAGCCGCAGATTCGAGGATCGGACTGTCGTAGCGCTGAAATCCGAATAGTTCTACGGTATTAAAAAGCTTTTGGAAAATTTGGGTCCGAACCGACATCTCTTCGGGCAAAAAATCCCGGGTACCTTTGCATGGTTGAGTAGGCAGTAATGACATGGATTTGATGTTATTATATCGCTTAACTTTCGTCAAACAAGTGTTTTTGCTTCCCCAATTAATTTATCGGGGCAAAAAAATCTATGAAAATAGACATTTAAGAAAGCTGCCAATTTGCCAGTTATGAATCGGTCTTATTCCTCAGCCGCTTCACATTCGATAGCTTCAAAACGCCCCTCAGTAGCCGAACGATGCATTGCTCGAAGACCCTGCGCGGCAAAGTCAACCACATCCGCCCGGTTATGCAGTAATGCGCAGTTTTCCCACATCACTACCTCGTTTTTCTGCCAGTAATGACAGTAGACGAATTCGTTCCGCACTTGATATGCGTGCACAACTTTTAAAATCCCGGCGCTTTCGAGACGAGTCATTCCGCGAATTTGACAGGCACTCGGTGAGCAAAAAATAAATTTTCTTCCGGTTTCCGGATGAATTCGCATCAACGGTTGAGCCAGACCTTTTCCTGCCGGAACTTCGGAATAATCAATCTTAGGCAAGTACCAAAACAGATCATTCAAAATGTTCTGAAAGCTCTCTTTCATCGCTTCGTAAGCCATGTATTGATTAGCAAACAGAGTAGCGCCGGCACCTGGCGGACAGGCAATACAATAAAGCATTGTCATTCCATGAGGTATCCGGGCATAAGCGAGACCGTCGGAATGCCACGCTGACCCATAATCCAGAGTCGGCGAATCGTTTTCATTGGAGAGATAAAGAATATTCGGATGATCCGGCACCTGATGATTTTCCGGTCTCCGAACTATTCCCGGCTCTAATTCGCCAAAGCATTGTGTAATGCGGGTTTGGTCGGCGGGAGAAATATTTTGATTGCGAAATATCAAAATCTGAAACTTCGCCAGAGCCATTCGCAGATGCTCCGAAACCTCATGAGCGAAGGGTCGGCTCAAATCAAAGTCTAAAACCTCCGCACCAAAATTGTTCAACGGAAGGATTTCGAACGGGGTATGTAGAAATTTGGCTCTACGCATATTTCTGTCGAAAAAACGGATTTCAGACACTTGAGCACCGGGTTTCAGTTAACGTAAATTAACTGATTTTAGCTCAATTTACAACCGCTGATGGGTTTGACTTGCGCCTCTTTCGTAACCTGTTTACTTTTATGAAATTTCTGTCTGATAACTCTCAGGAAGCACGACAAGATTCAAATATTTCACGGCAAGTTTTTGAATTTTCCGCAATTGTTTTCAACAAAGCGCTTGACTACTTGTCTTCAAACATCGCTTGCTTAAATTCATGTTTCAATGTTGTGGAATTTCTCGCGCGAAGGCGGCGGCGGTCTGAATAATCTCCATGGCTTGCGGAGAAACCTCACCGGCAAAATCTACTCCCCAACGAGAGAGAAAAGGATCGTCGATACCGGTGGACAAACCACTCAGAGCCTCAATTATTCTCAGAAAACAAATAGGAATGTATGCTAAGGCATATCCGCCTTCATGCGTCATGACAATACGACCGCCGGCATGGCTTTGGGCAATTTGAACCAGCTTTGAGGTCATCAGGTAATAGTCCTCGGAGTGCAAGCGTAAACGGGACGAAGGATCAATATTATTCGCATCGATGCCGCAGGAAACAATGAGAAAGTCCGGACGAAATCTTTCGGCGGCAACTTCGATTACGTCTGCAAAGGCGCTTCTGTAAACGGAGGACCCCGATCCTCCCGGCACAGGAATGTTAATGTTAAAACCAAAGCCTTCTTTCTCTCCGCGCGCATCCAGTCCGGCTGTTAACGGCGGGGTCTTTTGAGCTTGATGAATGGAAATAGTTAGTACGTCCGGATCTTTCCAAAAGGCACCTTGCTGACTATTGCCATGGTGCGCGTCCCAATCGACGTACAAGATTCGTCCGGCACCTCGTCGGCGTGCTTCCATTACAGCCAACACGCCATTTGCAAAAATACAGCCGCCGCCGGCGCATTCTGAATCGGCATGGTGTCCCGCCGGACAAACCAGCGCATAACCATTGGAGATCTTGCCGTCAAAGACCTCCCGCACGAGTTGGGTTACGGCACCAACCCCGAGCAAGGCGACTTCATATGCATCGTTTTGATCTTCGCGTGACCGTGTTTTGATGTTCTCGATATAATCGGGTGAGTGGAAAGACTCAATCACGGCTTGGCTTGCAGGTCCGAATTCGACCCAGGACACGGAGTCTGAAATACCTGAATGGTTCAGGATGTCACGAAGACATTGGACGCGTTGCCCGGAATCCCAGTAGTAATCAAGAACATCACGTTGCCATTGGATGAGCTGCTCGTTGTTCCAATGAGATTGAGGAAAGATAGATTGTTTATTGATAAAGGCATCGCTTAATCTCGCACCATATTTAGCGAAATCGGATGACCATGCGATACCGGTCGGCTTAATTTGAATATCCTGACTCATGTATTATCTCCTGTTAGGACACTACCAGGCAATCATTTCGCTTGATTTATCTGACGACACTAAACCTGTAACATGACAGTAGCTTCGAGGAATTTTTCTTACAGGCATTTAATTAATATTTATTGATAGTAGAATTTATTTGCAACGATTTTTACAGAATCTTAATTTATTTGCGTTGACTATTGCAATTATTTGCAATAACTTCTTCTAAAAATAATATAAATGCCTAAAATATTTGCATCACCTTTTACAAACTACATGGATGAAGGAAATGACACCAACCGAAAAATTTTTGCGGGCGCGGGATTTTTTACTCGAACACCGTACCGATTATGAAATTGCCTGCCGGGATTTTCAGCCGCCGGAGTTTGACGAATTTAACTGGGCAATCGATTTTTTTGATGTTCAGGCGAAAAACAACGAGGCTCCGGCTCTCTGGATAGTCGAGGAGACGGGCGCGGAAATCAAGCTTTCTTTTTCCGAAATGTCTGCCCGGTCGAACAAAATCGCCAATTTTTTTCGGGCGCTTAACGTCAAACGGGGCGATTCCGTTCTGGTGATGCTGGGCAATCAGTTGGAAATCTGGGAAACCATGCTGGCGTCGATTAAGCTCGGCGCAGTCGTCATTCCATGCACGCCGCTGCTCACCGCCGACGATTTAGCCGACCGGATTAAACGCGGGCGAGTTCGCGCGGTGCTCACAAATTCTTCCGAAACCGGAAAATTCTCCGCAGTCAACGGCGATTTCATCAAAATATGCGTCGGCGAATCACGGGACGATTGGATTTCCTACGCGGATGCTTTCCGCGAAGATGCCGTTTTTGTTCCCGAAGGCGTCACGAAAGCCGCCGACCCGCTCCTGCTGTATTTTACTTCCGGGACGACTTCAAATCCGAAGCTCGTTCTGCACAGCCACCAAAGTTATCCGGTCGGACATCTTTCAACCATGTACTGGATAGGTTTACGTCCGGGCGATTTGCACTTTAATATCAGCTCGCCGGGCTGGGCAAAACACGCCTGGAGTTCTTTTTTCGCTCCGTGGAACGCCGGTGCGGCAGTTTTTGTTTATAATTACGAGCGTTTCAATGCGCGAACGGTTTTAGAGGTCGTCAGCCGCTGCCGCGTCACGAGTCTCTGCGCGCCGCCGACCGTCTGGCGGATGTTGGTGCAGGAAAATCTGGCGGATTATAGGGGCGGTTTGCGCGAGCTGGTCGGCGCCGGCGAACCGCTGAATCCGGAGATTATCGAGCAGGTCGAGCGAGCCTGGAATTTAACGATTCGCGACGGTTACGGGCAAACGGAGACGACGGCGCAAATCGGCAATTCGCCGGGGCAGCCGCTTAAATCAGGCTCGATGGGAAAACCGCTTCCCGGTTATAAAGTGGTCTTACTCGGTGCCGACGGCGAATCAGCGACAGAAGGAGAAGTCGCGCTCGATTTATCCCTCGTGCGCCCGACGGGACTTATGCTTGGCTACCGCGACGACCCGGAAAAAAATGCCGAAGCCCTGCGCGGCGGATTTTATCGCACCGGCGACACCGCCGTTCTTGATGCGGACGGTTATTTTACCTTTGTCGGGCGAAACGACGATATTTTTAAGTCTTCCGATTACAGAATTTCGCCCTTCGAGCTTGAAAGCATTCTGATCGAGCATGAATCCGTCACGGAAGCGGCGGTCGTGCCGAGCCCGGATGCTATCCGGTTAAGTGTCCCGAAAGCGTTCGTCGTATTGAGCGAAGGGTGCCCGGCGGATTCCGCCACCGCGCTTTCTATTTTTAATCATTGCCGGGCGCGGCTGGCGCCGTATAAACGCATCCGCCGAATCGAGTTTCGTGATTTGGCGAAAACTCTCTCCGGTAAAATCCGCCGTGTCGAGCTGCGCCGGGCAGAAGAAAATCGCGATTTGGAAACTCGCCAGCCGCTGGAATTTTGGGAGGAAGATTTTTAGGATTGCTTTCCCGGAACTAAAATCCAAAGTGTCGGGTTAAAGTGTCGGGTTGAGGGAAGAATATATTTGAAAAACGGTAAAAGCGAGCGCTGAATTCGGCATCAAACAACCTCGTATGAGAAATGATTTTTCAACAGTTTTATCGGCGATGATGTCGTCCGCTTTTAGTCGCGGTAAGGCGGGCGAGATTCTTAAGCGGGAAGTTTCAATCGAAAACGAAACCTTTGTTTATCAGGTTTACGTGCCGCCGGAAGTTAAAAATGGGGCGACTCTGCCGCTCGTCACTTTTCTGCACGGCATCCGCGAGCGCGGGCAGGGCGGGTTTATCAACGGAATGTTTGCGACGCTCGCCGCGCAGTATCTAAAACAAGTTCCGGCGGTCGTCGTTTTTCCGCAATGCCGCCCGAATCGTTACTGGTCGGACGCTTTGATGGACAAAATGGTGATGCGGCAGATTGCCGACGCGGCGCAGGAGTTTTCCGCGGACGTTAAAAAACAATCGCTGTTCGGCGTTTCGATGGGCGGTTACGGCGTCTGGCATTTTGGAGCAGCGTATCCGCAGAAATTCGCGGCGCTGGTTTCAATTTGCGGCGGAAGTCCTCTGACGAGCGGAAATCGGTTCTCGGCAATCGCCGAAAAGGTCGGCAAAACTCCGGCGTGGGTTTTTCACGGCGCGGATGACAACATCGTCCAGGTCAGCGAATCGCGCTCGCTGGTGGCGGCAATCCGCGCCAATCAGGGAAACGTCAAATACAGCGAATACGCGGGCGTCGGGCACAACGTCTGGCTCAACGCGCTCGGCGAGAAAGAACTGCTGCCGTGGATTTTGGCGCAGAAGTCGGATTGAGAATCGGAGAAGCGTCTCTCGCGTTGAAATTATTCTCTCGTAATCTCGACAATCGTTTCAATCAATTTTGAAGGCTCGACCGGTTTCGGGAGATAGGCGTCGAAACCGGCTTCTAAAACCTGCCGGCTGTCTTCTTCGCGGGCGTAAGCCGTCAGCGCGAGGGTCGGAACGCGGGGATTTTGTTTGCCGGCGCGCGATTTGAGTTCGCGAATTAATTCGAGACCGTCCTTTTCGGGCATTCCGATGTCGGAGACAAGCGCGTCCAGCCTTTCCGTTTCGTAAATCGAAAGCGCTTTATCAACCGAATCGGCGGTCAAAACGAGCGCCTGCTGGTCGGTTAAAATAAAAGCCGTCAAATCGCGCGCGTCCGGTTCGTCGTCAACGACCAGAATTCTCAAGCCGGCAAGCTGCCCGCGCGCCGCTTTTTCGAAAACTGAAACAGCTCCGGTGCCGGATTCACCGTTTTTCGAGCCGTTTGTTTCGGTTTGCCCGGTTCTTAAAGGAAATCGAACCGTAAAAGTCGAGCCCGTTCCGCCGCCGTCGCTCGCGGCGGAAACCGCGGCGCCGTGCAGCTCCGAAAGATGGCGCACGATTGCGAGACCTAATCCGAGTCCGCCGTGACGGCGATTCATTTTACCGTCAGCCTGGCTGAAACGGTCGAAAACGAACGGCAGAAACTCCGGCTCGATGCCGCTGCCGTCGTCGGCAACCGTAATTTCGGCGTAATCGTTCCCGTAATCTAAAGCAATTTGGATGTGCCCGGCTTCGGGCGTGAATTTGACGGCGTTTGAAAGCAGGTTCCAGATGATTTGCTGCAAGCGGTCGGCGTCGCCCGTCACGGTGTCGGCGTCGGGTTCGAGCCGCGTTTCGAGCCGGATGCCTTTCGCGTCAATCGCCGGGCGAACGGTGTCGATCGCCGCCGCGACCACGCTCGAAAGCGCGATCGGCTGGAGATTCAGATTCAATTTGCCCGTAATGATACGCGAAACGTCCAAAATGTCGGAGATAATCTGGTTCTGGTTGCGCGCGTTGCGCTCGACGACTTCAAAGGCGCGGCGCATGATTTCGGGATTGAATTTATTCTGCCGGACCATCGCCGCCCAGCCGAGCATCGAATTCAGAGGCGTCCGCAGCTCGTGGCTGACGGTCGCGAGAAATTCGTCTTTCAGGCGATTGGCTTTTTCCGCCTCGCCGCGCAGAACGGTTTCCTGCGCGAGCAGTTTTTCGCGTTCCTCTTCGGCTCGTTTTCTTTCCGTAATGTCGATGACCGAGCCGATATAGCCGAGGAATTCGCCGTTTTCGGCAAAACGCGGCTGGGCGGAATCGATTGCCCATGCGTATGAACCGTCTTCGCGCCGCAGTCGATATTCGCTCCGAAACGGCGCTTGTTTTTCGTTCGCCGAGAGAAAATCCGCTTCGGCACGTTTGGCGTCCTCCGGATGCACCGCACCGAGCCAGCCGAAGCCGAGACCCGTTTCGGGCGTTTGCCCGGTAAATTCATACCACGATTGGCTCAGGTAAGTGCATCTGCCGGCGGCGTCCGTCACCCAAATCATGACCGGCGCGTGGTCAGCCATATTGCGGAAGCGCTCTTCGGATTCGCGCAAAGCGGCGTCGATGCGGAGTTTTTCGACCACCGCCCAGACCTGCTCGGCGATGAATTCGAGCAGGCTGACCTCGTCACGGCTCCATTCGCGCGGCTTGTCATCGCTCACCCAGAGCGAGGCGACCCATCGGTTTTCACGCAGCAGCGGCACGGCAATGTAGGCGCGCTCGCCTGCCGGTTCATAGGTTTTCTCGTAAAATTCGGCGGTTCGCGGGTCGGTTTTCGAGTCCGGGTTGACGACCGTGCGCCCGGCAATCATTTCTGCGGACGTGACGGCGCTGTAATCGGAAATTTTATGTTTCCCGGCGACCGATTCGACGCCGCGACAGAAATCGCGATGGACGATTTCCGTGTCGCCCGCCAGATCGATTTCGTTAAATAAACAGCGGCGGACTTCGAGATGCTCGCCGATAATTTTCGAAACGATAAAGAGCAGGCTGTTCGGATTTTCAAACTGCCGCGTCAATTGGCTGATTTCGGCAATCAGCAGCGCGCGGTTTTCCGCCAGTTTGCTCGCCGTGATGTCGGTCGAAGTGCCGAACCATTTGGTGATTTTGCCGTTCGCGCCGCGCGACGGCTCGCTGCGCATCAAAAACCACTGGTATTCGCCCGTCCGGTGATTACGCATCCGTCCTTCGGTTTCGAACCTCGTTTCCGATTGGAAAGCGCGCTTCCATTCGGCAGAGATTTGTGCACGGTCGTCCGGGTGAAAGTATTCGGCTAAAACATTCAATCGAAGGGTTTCCTCAAAATCCAAGCCGGAAAACTCCTTCCAGTGCTGGTTGACGTAAATTACTTCGCCGTCTTCGCCCGCAACCCAGACGATTTGCGGCACGGCGTCCGCCAGCAGGCGAAATTCGGCTTCGGATTTCAGCAAAGCTTCCTGCGCCTGTTTGCGCTCCGTGACATCGGTCGCCGCGCCGAACCATTCGACGATTTCGTCGCGGTCATCGAGAACCGGAATGGCGCGGGAATATGTCCAGCCGATTGTTCCGTCGGTGTGATTGATGCGGTGTTCGAGTTCAAATATCCGCTTATTTTTAACGGCGGCGGCGATGGCAGCCCGGATACGCGGATGGTCGTCCTTAAAAATATATCTTTCAATCCACGAAGCGGTCGGGTCGTCCGTGTCTTCAATAAAATTCTTGCCTTGCAGATTGAGCATCTGGCTCCAATCGGCGCTCATTTTGTAGACGACATCCGAACTCGTCGTCACGAACAGGCGGAACAATTCTTCGGATTCGCGCAGCTTTTGTTCGGTCTGTTTTCGCTCGTCGATGTCGCGTAAGTAAACCAGCAGCCAATCGTTCGTCGGGTAGGCGTTGACGGCGAACCAGCGAAAGGAGCGCGGCGAGAGAATCTCGAATTCAACCGGCGCGTTTTCGCGCAAAGCTCTTTTAAATTCCGTTTCAATCAGCGTTCCGAGAGCTTGCGGAAATATTTCAAGCATGTTTCGACCGATTAATTCTTCGCGCCGCATGCCGAATAATTGTTCGGCGCGGGTATTAAGATAAGCAAAACAAAAATCGCGGTCGAGCGCGTAAAACGCGTCCGTTACGCTTTCGAGCACGGCGAAAGATTTTTCGCGTTCGGCTTCGACCGCGCGGCGCATTTTCGCCAGCTCGATAATCGAACCGACGCGCGCCAGCAGCTCGCGCGCCGAGAAAGGTTTTATCAGATAATCGTCCGCGCCCGCTTCCAAGCCTTCGATTTTTGCTTCCTCGCCCGCGCGCGCCGACAGCATTATCACGGGAATTTCGCGAATGCGTTCGTTTTTGCGGATTTCCGCCAGCAGCTCGAAGCCGTCCATGCGCGGCATCATCACGTCGGTCAGCACGAGGTCGGGCAAGACGGCGGCGGCGCGCGTGTTTTGCAGTTTTTCGAGCGCGTCCCGACCGTCCGCAGCGGTTTCGACCGTGTAGCCGTTTTGAACGAGAAGCCGCGCGATATAGCCGCGCATATCGGCGTTATCGTCCGCCAGCAAAACTCTCGCCGAGGGATAAAAGGGAAGCCGCGCGGCGTCTTCGACCAAATCGCTTTCAGCTTCGGACCCGTTTCCGGCAGCCGAATCGAGCAGATAACTCTGCCAGCCATTTCGCGGTTTGACGGAAACATGCGCCGTGTCTGCAGTTTCACTCCATTTCTCCTCTTCCGCGCTTCTCCGCTCCGGTATCGTGACCGTAAAACTCGTACCGCGACCGAGTTCGCTCGCCGCCGCAATCGTGCCGTCGTGAAATTTAACGAGTTCCTGAACGAGCGACAAGCCGATGCCGGTGCCTTCGTGAGTTCGTCCCTGTGTCGTGCGAACGCGGTGAAAACGCTGAAAGATATTCGGCAGCTCGTCAGCCGGAATGCCGACGCCCGTGTCGCGCACTTTCAATTCGACCGCTCCATCGCCCGCCTCGCCGAGGGCGATTTCGATTTCGCCGTGGAGCGTGAATTTGAAGGCGTTCGAGAGCAGGTTCAGGACAATCTTTTCCCACATCTCACGGTCGATCGTGACGCGTTTCGAGAGCGGCGGGCAATCGACCTTTAATTTTATCCCCGCTTTTTCGATGCCGGCGCGGAAATTACTCGCCAGCTCGGCGGTCAGCTGCGCCAAATCCGTCGGCTCGAAATGCGCCTCGGAGCGTCCGGCTTCGAGGCGCGAAAAATCGAGCAGATTGTTGACGAGCTTTAATAATCGAAGGCTGTTGCGGTGCGCGGTTTCAATCTGTTCGCGCTCTATCGGCGGAACTTTGCCGTCTTTGCGCAGAACTTCTTCGAGATTGCCGAGCATGAGGGTCAAAGGCGTCCGGAATTCGTGCGAAACGTTCGAGAAAAACTCGGTTTTGGTGCGGTCTAATTCGGCTAAAGCTTCGGCGCGATGACGTTCTTCTTCGAGCGCGCGGGCGTTGGCGATTGCCGTCGCGATGTGTCCGGCGACGAGTTCCGTAAAGCTTCGATAAACGTCATCGAACGTCAGGTTCGGACTGATTGCGGCGACCAGAAAACCGGCGAGTGAATAGCCGGTTCCCGCCTTCGCCAGCGGTAAAACGATTGCCTGCTGCGGCAGCTCACCAAGTGTTCCGGCGGGAATCGCGCCGAAATTGTCGCCGAGTTCGGCGACAATTTCGCCCTTTCCGGTTTGCAGAACTTTATGAAAATTCCAGATGTCGGCGGCGCTGCCGATTTCGACCGTGCGCGGCGCGGCGCGGGCGTCCTTTTCGATGCCGGAGGTTTCGCACAATCCGGCGTGTTTATTTTCCCTGTCCAGCAAATAAATGGCGGTGAACGGCAGACACCCCGGATTTTCAGCCAGGGTTTGCGCGGAAAAAGCGCAGGCGGCGTCCGCCGTCTCGGCTTCCGCCGTGCGCTCGCCGAGAAAGCGCAGGGTTTGCAGTCGTCGTCTGCCGACGACCTTTGCCGTGTCTTCCGTACAGACGGCGAAAAGACCGCCGATTTCGCCCGCATCATTAATAATCGGGCTGTAAGAAAAAGTGAAATAGGTTTCTTCCGTGAAATCGTTGCGCTCCATCACGAGCAGCACTTCTTCGTTCCACGTCGAGCGACCTTCTTTCGTCACCAGCTCGGCTTGCGGTCCGACCACGTCCCAGATGTCGACCCATGTTTCGCGCGCCGG